>CAIWPS010000052.1 GCA_903914615.1 uncultured beta proteobacterium
ATCCGATCACCGTGGAAGTGGCGCGCGCCAACGCCACGGCCACCAACGTCGAGCAGCGCTTCTACAGCGTCACCGACGAGGACAAGCGCCGCGTCGTCTGCCAGATCCTGAAGCAGCGCAACATCACGCAGGCGCTGGTGTTCGTCAATTCCAAGCTCGGCGCGGCGCGCCTGGCCCGTTCCTTCGAGCGCGACGGGCTACGCACCTCGGCGCTGCACGGTGACAAGAGCCAGGACGAGCGGCTGAAGGCCCTGGCGGCCTTCAAGGCCGGCGAAGTCGACGTGCTGGTGGCCACCGACGTGGCCGCGCGCGGACTGGACATCACCGACCTGCCCGCGGTTTTCAACTTCGACGTGCCTTTCCATGCCGAGGACTATGTGCACCGCATCGGCCGCACCGGCCGTGCCGGCGCCTCGGGTCTGGCCGTGACGCTGGTCACGCGCGACGACACACGCCAGATCGGCGAGATCGAAAGACTGATCAAGAAGAAGCTCGAGATCGAGCCGATCGAGATCGAGGACGACCGCCCGCGCCGCCCACCGCGGCGCCGCGACGACGACGACTTCGAGACGGCGCCCGCGCCCACGGCCGAGCGCGCCCCCGAACGTGCCGTCGAGCGCGTCTACGAAGGTCCGCGGCGTGCCACTGCGCCTTCGCGCGATCCCTTCTTCGACCGTCCCTACGAGCCCAGCGCATCCAGCGGCGGTGCCGCCCCGGCCTGGGAGGCGGCGCCCAAGGCCGCTGCCGCGGTGCCGGCGCGCGGCCTTTCGGCCAACATCCGGCCGAAGAAGAAGGTCGCCTCGCTGCTGGGCGGCGGCGCCTAGGCGGCCTGCCCGTCAGGTCGCGAGAAGACCGAAGACGGCTGGCCAGCGGTCGGGCATCTGCGCCGGTCGTTCGCGCCAGGCGGCAATGCGGTCGGTGCGGCTCCAGCCGCCCGCCAGGGTCAGGCCGCAGCTCACCGAAAGCTCGGTCGCGGGGGCTAGCGTCTCGGCCATTGCCTGCAGCAGCGCGGCGTTGCGATAAGGGGTCTCGATGATCAGCTGGGTCTGCAGGGTGCGGCGCGACCACGCCTCCAGTTCCTTCAGCCGGGCGGCCCGGGGCCCCGCGTCCTGCGGCAGGTAGCCGACGAAGGCGAAGCTCTGGCCGTTCAGTCCGCTGGCCGCCAGCGCCAACAGCAGCGAGCTCGGTCCCGGGAGCGCCAACACCGGCACGCCCGCGGCATGCGCCGCACGCACCAACGCAGCGCCCGGGTCGGCGACGGCCGGCAGGCCTGCTTCGGAAAGCAAGCCGAGGTCGTGACCCTGCAGCGCCGGCTGGAGCAAAGCCTGCCACTGCGCTGCCGGCACTGACTCGCGACTACCCTTGCGCGGGCGCGGCAGCTCGACGATGGCCATCGCCTGCAGCGGCTGTGCCAGCGGCGCGATGGCGCCGACGCGATTGAGGAAGGCGCGCGCGCTGCGGGCGTCCTCGGCAGCCCAATGGGCGAGCGCGGCGGCTTGCTGGATCACCCCCAGCGGCAGCACGTCGCGCAGGTCGACCTCGGCCGCGCCCAGGTCCAGCGCGTTGGGCATCAGCACCAGCGTGCCGGTCTTCATGCAGCGAGCGGATCGATGCCCGCTGCGCGCAGCAGCCGGCAGGTACGGATCAGCGGCAGCCCGACCAGCGCCGTCGGGTCGTCGCTGTCGATCGCGTCGAGCAGCGCGATGCCCAGGGTCTCGCACTTGGCGCTGCCGGCACAGTCGTAGGGCTGTTCCAGGCGCAGGTAGTGCTCGATCTCGGCGTTGCCCAGCGCCCGGAAGCGCACCGTCACCGGCGCCAGCAGCACCTGCGAGTAGCCGGTGTCCTCGCGCACCACCGCCACGGCGGTCTGGAAGACGGCCGTGCGGCCGCTGAGCCGGCGCAGCTGGGCGGTCGCGCGTTCGTGGTCCCCAGGCTTGCCCAGTGCCTGGCCGTCGAGGTCGCAGACCTGGTCGGAGCCGATGACCACGGCGTCCGGTCGTAGTGCCGCCACCGCGCGCGCCTTGGCCAGTGCCAGCCGCAGCGCCAGCTCTGCGGGGGGCTCGGCTGGCCGTGCCGTCTCGTCGACCTCGGGCGACTGGACCTCGAAGGGCAGGCGCAGCCGCTGCAGCAGTTCGCGCCGGTAGCGCGAGGTCGAGGCCAGGACGAGCGGTGGGGCAGGGCGCATGGAGCGCGATTCTCGCGCCTGTGGGCTTCTCGCCAGGGTGACTACACTGCGTCGCCATGAGCGAACGCGCCCCCGACCCCCGTGCCCTGGACCTGATGGCCTTCTGCCGCCAGGGCGGCGCGCTCACGGCGCGCTGGCCGCAGGCGCTGATGCCGCGGCTGGCGGAAAGCCTGGCCGACCCGCCCGGCGACGCCATCGCCGAGTGCACGGCGCAGGGCAGCTTGCGTCCGGTCACCGGCGGCGAGGCCGAGATCTGGCTGCACCTGCAGGGCCGGGCCGAGGTCGAACTGCAGTGCCAGCGTTGCCTGCAGTCGCTGTCCGAGCCCCTGCAGGTCGACCGCCGCTTCCGCTTCGTCCGCGACGAGGACGAGGCCGTCCGCCTGGACGAGGAGAGCGAGGACGATGTGCTGGTGCTGCCACCAAGGCTGGACCTGCTGGCGCTGTTCGAGGACGAACTGATCCTCAACCTGCCGCTGGTGCCGCGCCACGCGGCCTGCCCGGCGCCCCTGCTCGCACCCGGCGAGACGCCCGAAGAGGCCGCACCCCATCCGTTCGCCGGACTGGCCGCGCTGCGCCGCGGCCAGTCCCAGGGCGGTGGCCGGGACAAGTGACAGCGCGTCATCGCCGGGTGTTATACTGTTGGGCTTTGCGGAGGGTGTCCCTTCGCGCTTCGTCGCGTCACACCTTGCAGGCCCCGCGGGCCGCGAACTGACCCCAGCGACCCCAGGAGAACCCCATGGCCGTCCAGCAAAACAAGAAGTCGCCTTCCAAGCGCGGCATGCACCGTTCGCACAACGCCGTCGCCGCCCCGGGCACGGCCATCGAGCCCAACACGGGCGAGGTGCATCTGCGCCACCACATCAGCCCGACCGGCTTCTACCGTGGCCGCAAGGTCCTGAAGACCAAGGCCGACGCCTGAACGTCGCTCGCGGGCCGGACCCCGGCCTGCCCAGGGCAGGCCTGCTGCGGCCCGCCGCGGGCTGACCGCGCCGCCTGTCGCCCCTGCACCCGCACGTGTCGTCCGCCGCCGCACCCGCGCCGCTGTCCACGGTCCGCATCGCCGTGGACTGCATGGGCGGCGACCATGGCGCTGCCGTCATCCTGCCCGCCTGCCGGGCCTTCCTGGACCGCCACCCCCACGCCGAGCTGGTGCTCGTTGGCACCGCCGCCGCCCTTGAGGCCGCGGCGCCGTGGCAGCGCAGCCACCGTGTCGTGGCCAGCGAGGTCGTGACGATGAACGACGCCGTCGAGGTGGCCTTGCGCAAGAAGCGTGATTCGTCGATGCGCGTGGCCCTGCAGCAGCTCAAGGACGGCGCGAACACCGCCCACGCCTGCGTCTCGGCCGGCAACACCGGCGCCCTGATGGCGGTGGCGCGCCATGTGCTGAAGACCATGGACGGCATCGACCGCCCGGCAATCGCCACCGTGATGCCCAATCGTGTCGACGGCTACACCACGGTGCTGGACCTGGGCGCCAACGTCGACTGCACCGCCGAGCAACTGCTGCAGTTCGCCGTCATGGGCAGCGCGCTGGTGGCTGCCGTCGACGGCAAGGAAGAGCCCAGCGTGGGCCTGCTGAACATCGGCGAAGAGGCCATCAAGGGCAGCGACACCATCAAGCGCGCCGGCGAGTTGCTGCGCGCCGCGGCCGAGGGCGGGCACATCAACTTCCACGGCAATGTCGAGGGCAACGACATCTTCAAGGGCACGGTGGACATCGTCGTCTGCGACGGCTTCGTCGGCAACGTGCTGCTCAAGACCAGCGAAGGCCTGGCCACGATGCTGGGCGACTTCATCAAGCAGGAGTTCACCCGCGGCCCCTACAGCAAGCTGGCGGCGCTGGTGGCGCTGCCGGTGCTCAGGCGCTTCAAGCATCGCGTCGACCCGCGGCGCTACAACGGTGCTGCGCTGCTGGGCCTGCGTGGCCTGGTCTTCAAGAGCCACGGCTCGGCCGACGCCTACGCTTTCGAGCAGGCGCTGGCGCGGGCGTATGATGCCGCGCGCAACCGGCTCCTGGACCGCGTGCACGACCGCATCGGTCCCACCTTGCAGGCGCTGCCGACGAGCGACACCGCGTCGGAACAAGCCGCATGAATCCACAGGTCACCGCCCAGGCTCCCCGCTACTCGCGCATCACCGGCACCGGCAGCCACCTGCCGCCGCGGCGGCTGACCAATGCAGACATGACGGCCATGCTGGCCGAGCGCGGCATCGAGACCAGCGACGCCTGGATCGTCGAGCGCACCGGCATCCACGCCCGCCACTTCGCCGCCGACGACGTGCAGTGCAGCGACCTCGCGCTGCACGCGGCGCGTGCGGCGCTGGCCGCGGCCGGCCGCACCGCCGACGACATCGACCTCATCATCGTCGCCACGTCCACGCCCGACATGGTGTTCCCGTCGACGGCCTGCATCCTGCAGAACAAGCTCGGCGCCAACGGCTGCGCGGCCTTCGACATGCAGGCCGTGTGCTCGGGCTTCGTCTACGCCCTGTCGGTGGCCGACGCGATGATCCGCGCCGGCGGTGTGCGCTGCGCGCTGGTGGTCGGCGCCTAGATCTTTTCGCGCATCCTCGACTTCAACGACCGCACCACCTGCGTCCTCTTCGGCGACGGCGCCGGCGCCGTGGTGCTGGAAGCCAGCAGCGAGCCCGGCATCCTGGCCAGCGAACTGCACGCCGACGGCAAGCATGTCGGCATCCTGTGCGTGCCCGGCACGGTGGCGGGGGGCCATGTCAGTGGCGACCCGCTGCTGAAGATGGACGGCCCGGCGGTCTTCAAGCTGGCCGTGGGCGTGCTCGACAGCGCCGCGCGCGCCGTGCTGGCGCAGGCCGGGCGCAGCGAGGCCGACCTCGACTGGCTGGTGCCGCACCAGGCCAACATCCGCATCATGCAGGGCACGGCGAAGAAGCTGAAGCTGCCGCTGGACAAGCTCGTCGCCACCGTCGCCGAGCATGGCAACACCTCGGCCGCCTCGGTGCCGCTGGCGCTGGACGTGGCGGTCAGGGACGGCCGCATCCAGCGCGGTCATACCGTGCTGCTCGAAGGTGTCGGGGGCGGCTTCACCTGGGGCGCCGTGCTGCTGGACTTCTGAGCGCCGCGCCATGCCAACGAGAATCTTCCACCGATGACCGCTTTCGCATTCGTCTTCCCCGGCCAGGGCTCACAGTCGGTCGGCATGCTCGATGCGTGGGGCGACCACCCTGCCGTCAAGCTCACGCTGCAGGAGGCTTCGTCGGCGCTCGACGAGGACCTGGCCCATCTCATCCATGCCGGCCCGAAAGAGGCGCTGGATCTGACCACCCACACGCAACCGGTGATGCTCACCGCGGCCATCGCCTGCTACCGCGCCTGGCGGGCCGAAGGGGGGCCCGTGCCGGCGGCGGTGGCCGGGCATTCGCTGGGCGAGTACAGCGCCCTCGTGGCGGCGGGCGCGTTGACGTTGGCCGACGCGCTGCCGCTGGTGCGCCTGCGCGCCCGCGCCATGCAGGACGCGGTGCCCGTGGGCGCGGGTGCGATGGCCGCCATCCTGGGCCTGGAGGCCGAGGTCGTGCGCGCCGTCTGCGCTGCGGTGGCGGCCGAGACCGGCGAGGTCGTCGAGCCGGCCAACTTCAACGACCCGAAGCAGACCGTCATCGCCGGCAGCAAGGCCGGCGTGGACCGCGCCTGCGAGCAACTCAAGGCAGCAGGCGCCAAGCGCGCCCTGTTGCTGGCGGTGTCGGCGCCTTTCCACTCGTCGCTGATGAAGCCGGCGGCCGAGAAGCTGCGCGAGCGGCTGTCCGGTGTCGCGCTGCGCACGCCGCAGATCCCCGTCGTCAACAACATCGACGTCGCGGTGCAGACCGAGCCCGACGCCATCCGCGACGCCCTCTACCGCCAGGCCTTCGGGCCCGTGCGCTGGGTCGAGGTGACGCAGGCGCTGCGCGCGCGCGGTCTGACCCACATCTTCGAATGCGGGCCGGGCAAGGTGCTGTCGGGCCTGGTCAAGCGCATCGATGCCGGCATCGTGAGCAGCACCGTGCTGGACCCGGCCAGCGTGAAGGCCGCGCTGGAGTTGCTGCCATGACCGAAGTCGCTGCCGCACCGCAGGTCGCCCTGGTCACGGGCGCCTCGCGCGGCATCGGCCGTGCCATCGCGGCGGCCCTGGCGGCCGCGGGCTTGCGCGTCACCGGCACCGCAACCACCGAAGCCGGTGCCGCCGCCATCACGCAGGCGCTGGCGGCCTACCCCGGCTGCCAGGGCATCGTGCTCGACGTCACCGACGGCGCCGCGCTCGACGCTGCCATCGACGGCATCGTCAAGCAGCAGGGCGGCCTGCACGTCCTCGTCAACAACGCCGGCATCACGCGCGACATGCTGTCGATGCGCATGAAGGACGACGAGTGGGACGCCGTCCACGACACCAACCTGAAGGCCGTGTTCCGCGCCTGCCGCGCCGCGACGCGGCCGATGATGAAGCAGCGCTACGGCCGCATCATCAACATCACCTCGGTGGTGGGCGCCATCGGCAATGCCGGCCAGGCCAACTACGCCGCGGCCAAGGCGGGCATGATCGGGCTCACCAAGTCCCTCGCCCGGGAGTTCGCGACCCGCAGCGTGACCGTAAATGCGGTGGCACCGGGGTTTATAAAGACGGACATGACCACGGAGTTCGTGGGCAACCCC
>CAIWPS010000053.1 GCA_903914615.1 uncultured beta proteobacterium
GTCGACCCGGGCACCGCGGCCGCGCAGCGTGTCGGCCAGCCAGTCGCGGCCCTCTTCGCCGCGCACCACCAGCACCCGGCGGCCGGCCCAGTCCTCGGCGCTGACGCGTGCCCACAGCGCCTCGGAATCGAAACTGGGCGCATCGGCAGCGGGCTCGACGATCGCGGCCTCGGGCAGGCCTGCCGCGCGCAAGGCCGCCGCGGTGCCGGGGCCGGTGGCGCCAGCCCGCAGGCCGGCGGGCCACGCCGCGCCCTCGGCATGGGCGAAGAACGCCTGCACGGCATTGGCGCTGACGAACATGACCAGCGCGCAACCGGCGAGCCCCTGCCAGGCCTGGCGCAGCGGCGCGGCATCGTCGGCCGGGCCGATCTCGATCAGCGGCAGCGCCTGCGCCGGCTGCCCCAGTGCCTGCAGCGCCTCCACCCACACGGCGGCCTGCGCCGCCGGGCGGGTGACGATGACGAGCATGGCGCCGCTCAGGCCGCTGCCGTGAGGTAGCCCGCCGCGCCTGCGGCCCGCAACTGCTCGGCGGCCAGGTTGCCCAGGGCGCGCGCGGCCGCCTCGTCGGCCGGCGTGCCGCTGACCTGTGCGTGCAGCAGCGGCCGGCGCGGGTCGACGGCGTCGCCCAGGGCGGCGGCCAGCGTCAGCACGCCGCCTTGCCACACGCCATGCGCCGCCAGCGGCATGCTGCAGCTGCCGCCGAGCGAACGTGACACCGCGCGTTCCGCATGCGCGGCCAGGAAGGTGGGCTGGTGGATGGTCTGCGCCAGCAGCGCGCGCAGCGCCTGCGCGTCTTCGCGCACCTCGATGCCCAGGGCGCCCTGACCGGCGGCCGGGATCATCTCGGACGGGTCGAAGGTGGCGCGGATCCGCGACGCCAGCTTGAGCCGCTTCAGCCCCGCCGCGGCGAGCACGATGGCGTCGAAGCCGCCTTCGTCGAGCTTGCGCAGCCGCGTGTCGAGGTTGCCGCGCAGCGGCTCGATCTGCAGGTCGGGTCGTACGCCGAGCAACTGCACGACGCGGCGCAGGCTGGAGGTGCCGACCACCGCGCCTTGGGGCAGCTCGGCCAGGCCGGCGTAGCGGTTGGAGACGAAGGCGTCGCGCGGGTCCTCGCGTTCCCAGATGGCCGCCAGCACGAAGCCGGGCGGCAGGTCCATCGGCACGTCCTTGAGCGAATGCACGGCGAGGTGGGCGTGGCCTTCTTCCAGGGCCGTTTCCAGCTCCTTGACGAACAGGCCCTTGCCGCCGACCTTGGACAGCGCGCGGTCCAGGATCTGGTCGCCGCGGGTCGTCATGCCCAGCAGCTCGACCTGCAGGCCGAAGCGCTCGGTGAGCGCGTCGCGCACATGTTCGGCCTGCCACAGGGCAAGGCGGCTTTCGCGGGTGGCGATGATCGTGGGTGCAGCCATGGGCCGGGATGATAGCCAGCCGCTCCGGGCACGCGGCTTGCGGGCGGGGCCGTGGCTGCCACCAGGGACAATGGGTAACCTGGTTACATGCCCCGGAGCCTCGCATGCCGCGCACCACGAAAGCACCAAAGACCCCGCCCGCACGCACCAAAGCCAGCCGCGGCGCGCCCGCCGGCGATGCGGCGGCCAAGAACAAGCCGCTGGTCGAAGATATCCGGTTACTCGGCCGCATCCTCGGCGACGTCATCCGCGAACAGGAGGGTGCGGCCGCCTTCGACCTCATCGAACGGGTGCGCCAGCTCTCGGTGGCCTACCGGCTGAAGGCCGACGCCAGCGCCGGCCGCGTCCTCGACCGGCTGCTGAAGAACCTCTCGGCCGACCAGACAGTGACGGTGATCCGCGCCTTCAGCTACTTCAGCCACCTGGCCAACATCGCCGAGGACCGCCACCACGTGCGCCGCCGCGCGGTGCACGAGCAGGCCGGCGACCTGCAGGAAGGCTCGCTGGCGCTGGCCTTCGAACGCCTGCACAGCGCCGACCATCGCGCCGCCGAGATCGCGGCCACGCTGGCCACGGCCTACATCAGCCCCGTGCTCACGGCCCACCCGACCGAGGTGCAGCGCAAGAGCATCCTCGACGCCGAACGCGCCCTGGCCGAACTGCTGGGCGAACGCGACGAACTGCATACGCCCGAGCGCCGGGCCGACAACGAGGCGCTGATGCGTGCGCGCGTGACGCAGCTGTGGCAGACGCGCATGCTGCGCACCGCCAAGCTGACAGTGGCCGACGAGGTGGAGAACGCGCTCAGCTACTACGGCAGCACCTTCCTGCGCGAGATCCCGCGCCTGTACCGCGAGATCGAGCGCATGCTGCCCGGCCATGCGGTGGCCAGCTTCCTGCGCATGGGCCACTGGATCGGCGGTGACCGCGACGGCAACCCCAACGTCACCGCGGCCACGCTGCGCCACGCGCTGTCGCGGCAGTCCGAGGTGGCGCTGCGCTACTACCTGACCGAGGTGCATGTGCTGGGTGCCGAGCTGTCGATCAGCGGCACGCTGTCCGGCGTCACGCCCGAGATGGCGGCGCTGGCCGACCGGTCGCCCGACCACAACGAGCACCGCCGCGACGAGCCCTACCGGCGCGCCCTCATCGGCATCTACGCCCGGCTGGCGGCGACGCTGCAGCGCCTGACCGGCACCGAGGCGCTGCGCCATGCCGTGGCGCCGCAGGACCCCTACACCGACGCCGAGGCCTTCCTGGGCGACCTGCAGGTGATCGAGCGGTCGCTGCACGCCCACCACGCCCAGGCGCTGGTGGGCCCGCGGCTGGCGCCGCTGATGCGCGCAGTGCAGGTCTTCGGCTTCCACCTCGCCACGCTGGACCTGCGGCAGAGCTCGGACAAGCACGAGGCCGTGGTGGCCGAGCTGCTGCGCGTGGCGCGCATCGAGCCCGACTACGGCGCGCTGGACGAAGCCGCGCGCCGCCGCTGCCTGCTGGCGCTGCTGAACGACGCCCGGCCGCTGCGCGTGCATGGCGCCGAGTATTCGGCTCTGGCGGGCGACGAGCTGGCCATCTTCGAGACCGCGCGCGCTTCGCTGGCCGCCTACGGCCGCAGCGCCATCCGCCACTACATCATCAGCCACACCGAAGAGGTCAGCGACCTGCTGGAGGTGCTGCTGCTGCAGAAGGAGACCGGCTTGCTGGCCGGCACGCTGGACACGCAGGCCAAGGCGGCGCTGATCACGGTGCCGCTATTCGAGACCATCGGCGACCTGCGCCGCAGCGAACCCATCATGCGCGAGTTCTATGCCCTGCCCGGCATCGTGCCGATGGTGGTGGCCAGCGGCGCCGAGCAGGACGTGATGCTGGGCTACAGCGACAGCAACAAGGACGGCGGCAGCTTCACCAGCAACTGGGAGCTCTACCGCGCCGAGACGGCGCTGGTGGCGCTGTTCGCCGAACTGAGGGCGCAGCACCCGATCACGCTGCGGCTGTTCCACGGCCGCGGCGGCACCGTCGGCCGCGGCGGCGGCCCCAGCTACCAGGCCATCCTGGCGCAGCCGCCGGGCACGGTGAACGGGCAGATCCGCCTGACCGAGCAGGGCGAGGTCATCGCCAGCAAGTACGCCCACCCCGAGATCGGCCGCCGCAACCTGGAAACACTGGTCGCGGCGACGCTGGAAGCGACGATGTTGCACCCGACGAAGACCGCGCCCGCGGCGTTTCTGGAGGCCGCCGCCGAGATCAGCCAGGCCAGTTTCCAGGCCTACCGCAAGCTGGTCTACGAGACGCCGGGCTTCACCGACTATTTCTTCGCCGCCACGCCCATCCGCGAGATCGCCGAACTCAACATCGGCAGCCGCCCGGCCAGCCGCAAGGCCACGCGCGCTATCGAAGACCTGCGCGCCATCCCCTGGAGCTTCAGCTGGGGCCAGTGCCGCATGGCGCTGCCCGGCTGGTGCGGCTTCGGCACCGCCATCCAGAGCTTCCTCAGCGAGGGCGAACGCGAACAGCGCGTGGCGCTGCTGCAGCGCATGCACAGGCAGTGGCCCTTCTTCCGCACGCTGCTGTCGAACCTGGACATGGTGCTGGCCAAGAGCGACCTGCGCATCGCCTCGCGCTATGTCGAACTGGTCGAGGACAAGGCCGTGGCCAGGCGCATCTTCGGGTTGCTGAAGGCCGAGTGGCAGCGCGCCTACGATGCCGTGGCGCTGATCACCGGGCAGACCGAACCGCTGCAGTCCAACCCGGCGCTGGCGCGCTCGATCGCCCACCGCTTCCCCTACCTGGACCCGCTGAACCACCTGCAGGTGGAACTGATGCGCCGCTACCGCGCCAGCCGGCCGGGGCAGGAGGGCGTGGAGCGGCTGCAGCGCGGCATCCACCTCTCGATCAACGGCATTGCGGCGGGCTTGCGCAATACCGGGTGAGGCGGCGGCAGGGCGTGCGCCGGGGCGGGTGCCTCAGCGCGCCGCCTTCGCGTCTTCCACCGCCTTCTGCATGGCTTCCTTCATCTTCGCCATCAGGGGTTGCATGCGCTGCTGCATGACGAACATCGATCGCTGCATCACCTGCGGCATCTTGTTCACGTAGGCCTGGCCGGCGGGGGAGACGTAGAAGGCGATCAGGCCCTGCACCTCCTCTTCGGTGAAGCTCTCGCGGTAGATCTGGACGTAGATGTCCTTCACCGTGGCCCACGAGAATTCCTGGCGCATCACCTCGGCGAAGCGCTTCGGGGCGAGCTCGATGACGCGCCGTTGTTCGTCGCTCAGGGTCTGGCCCTGCAAGGCCTGCTGCATGCCGCCACGCATGGCCTGCTCGAGGTTGGCGTACATCGAATCGACGAGGGTTTCGGCGCGGGTGACGTCGAGCAGCTTTTCGATGGAAGCCGGGCTGGCCTCGGTCGCAAGGCAGGCTGCGGGCAGCGTCAACGCAAGTTGCAGGGCCAGCTGCAGGGCAGGGTGGAACTTCATCGTGACAGGCTCCAGGGCGGCAGGGCGGGCGCCCAGTATCGCCGCCACGGCCACGGCTGCGCCAGCGCGATCAAGGGGGGGCGCCGCCGCCCTCCAGTGCGGCGCGCACCGCCGCGGCCTGGCGCCGCGACACCGCCAGCCACTCGTCCACCGGCGCCACGCGCACCGCCCAGCCTTCGCCTTCGCCGTCGTCGCCGCCCTTGCGCAATTCGAGCGCGCGGATGGCGCGCCGCGCCACCAGGGCGTTGCGGTGGACGCGGATGAAGTCGCCGCCCAGCTCGTGCAGGCGCAGTTCCAGCTCGGCCAGCGCGTCGTCGAGCAGGTGGCTGTGGGTGGCGGTGCGCAGCGTCACGTATTTCAGCTCGGCCTTGCAGTAGAGCACCTCGGCCAGCGGCAGGCGCAGCACGCGGCCGCGGTCGCTCACCACCAGCAGCGGGCCGGGCGCAGGGCCGGCCTCGGCGGCCGGCCGCAGGCGCTGCTGCACGCGCTGAAGTGCTGCCTGCAGGCGCTCGCGGCGCACCGGCTTGGTCAGGTAGTCGACGGCCTCGAGGTCGAAGGCCGCCAGCGCATGTTCGGCATGCGCGGTGACGAAGATCACCGCCGGCGGATGCGGCAGGCGCTGCAGTTGCGCAGCCAGGCGCAGGCCGGCGTTGGCGCCCGTGCCGGGCAGGCGGATGTCCAGCAGCGCCACGTCGGCCGGCGCGGCCTGCTGCAGCGCCAGCGCCTCGTCGGCGGTGGCGGCTTCGCCGACGACCTCGGTGCGCGGCACCGGCAGGGCGGCGAGCAGTGTGCGCAGGCGCAGGCGCGCCAGCGCCTCGTCGTCGACCAGCAGCACCTTCACGCCATCCACCTCACGCCAGCGGCAGCAGCACGCGGGCGTGGAACATCTCGCCTTCGCGCCAGACCTTGCACTCGGCGGCCACGTCGTGCAGCAGGCGCAGCCGCTCGCGCACGTTGTGCAGCGCCATGCCGTGTCCCGGGTGGCCGGGCTCGGAGCCCAAGGTGTTGCTGACCACCACCGCCACCTGGCCGCGCAGGCGCTGGGCACGGATGGTGACGCGGCCACCGCGCGCCGAGGGCTCGATGCCATGGCGCACCGCGTTCTCGACCAGCGGCTGCAGCACCAGCGGCGGCACGCGCGCGGCATGCACGCGGGGGTCGATTTCCCAGCGCACCTCGAGCCGCTCGCCGAAGCGCACCTGCTCGATGGCCAGGTAGCGGCGCGCCAGTTCGATCTCTTCCTCCAGCGTGACGCTGGCGCCGACGTCGGCCAGCGCGACGCGGAAAAGCTGCGCCAGGTCTTCCAGCACCGCCTCGGCGCGTTCGGGGTCGACGCGCACCAGCGCCAGCGCGGCGTTCAGCGCATTGAAGAGGAAGTGCGGCCGGATGCGCGACTGCAGCTCGGCCAGCCGCGCGCTGGCATTGGCCGGGTGCCAGATGCGCGCACGCAGGTCCAGCCAGGCCCACAGCAGCGCCGCGAATGCCGCGCCGCCGGCGGCCACGGCGGCGCCGCGCAGGCCGCCGGCCGCCAGCCCTGCCCACCACAGCGGCCACCAGGCCAGCAGGGCCGCCGCGGCGCCCAGGGCCAGCACCAGGCCGGCGCGCGGTGCCGTGGGCGCGCGGTTCAAGGGGCCGCGCAGCGCACACAGCGTCACCAGCCAGACCAGCGTGGCCGCGGCCCCGCCGAAGGCCAGCGCGGCCTGGCGCGCGCCCCATTCGGGCAGCGTGTCGGCACCGCCCAGCGCCACGATGGCCAGCACCGCCTGCACCAGCAGCACGGCGCGCAGGGCCAGCGCTGGGTGGCAGACGTCGAAGGCCGCCGCGGCCTGCGTCTGCAGCCGCGCACGCTCCTCGGCCAGGGGGTCGAAGCGCGTGCTGGCGAAGGACGTCGACCCCAGGTCGCCGGGCCGTGTCGATTCCGGCCACAGGCTCAGCGGCCGGCTCACGGTGGGCGGGAAGTCGCGTTCGTCGGGCGGCGCAGGGGCAGGCATCTCGGGTCGGATAATACGGAGTCACCCGCCCCGGCCATCTGCCCGTCCGCCCCGCATGAGCTCAGAACCCCAGCCCGCCCTTTCGACCGACCCGCTGGCCAACAAGCAGCAGGCCTGGTCGGCCCTGTTCAGCGAACCGATGAGCCAGCTGGTGCAGCGCTACACCGCCAGCGTCGGCTTCGACCAGCGCCTGTGGCGCGCCGACATCGCGGGCAGCCTGGCCCATGCCGCGATGCTGCAGGCGCAGGGCGTGATCGGGGCCGGCGACCTGGCCGACATCCGCCGCGGGCTGGGGCAGATCGCGCAGGAGATCGAGAACGGCAGCTTCGTCTGGAAGCTCGAGCTCGAGGACGTGCACCTGAACATCGAGGCCCGCCTGACCGCGCTGGTGGGCGACGCCGGCAAGCGCCTGCACACCGGCCGCAGCCGCAACGACCAGGTCGCCACCGACGTGCGCCTGTGGCTGCGCGGCGAGATCGACACGCTGGCCCTGCTGCTCGCCGGCATGCAGCGCGCGCTGGTGGAACTGGCCGCCGCGCACGCCGACACCGTGATGCCCGGCTACACCCACATGCAGGTGGCGCAGCCGGTGAGCTTTGCCCACCACCTGCTGGCCTACGTCGAGATGTTCGCCCGCGACGCCGAGCGCCTGGCCGACGTGCGCCGCCGCACCAACCGCCTGCCGCTGGGCGCGGCGGCGCTGGCCGGCACCAGCTACCCGCTGGACCGCGAGAGCGTGGCGCGCACGCTGGGCTTCGAGGGCGTGTGCCAGAACAGCCTGGACGCCGTCAGCGACCGCGACTTCGCGCTCGAGTTCAGCGCCTTCGCAGCGATCTGCATGGTCCACGTGTCGCGGCTGGCCGAGGAGATCGTGCTGTGGATGAGCCAGAACTTCGGCTTCATCGACCTCGCCGACCGCTACTGCACCGGCTCGTCGATCATGCCGCAGAAGCGCAACCCCGACGTCGCCGAGCTGGCGCGCGGCAAGAGCGGCCGCGTCGTCGGCCACCTGATGGGCCTGCTGACCCTGATGAAGGGCCAGCCGCTCACCTACAACAAGGACAACCAGGAAGACAAGGAGCCGCTGTTCGATACCGTCGACACGCTGGCCGACACGCTGCGCATCATGGCCGAGATGGTGGGCGGCATCACGGTGAAGAAGGAAGCGATGGAGCGCGCCGCGCTGAAGGGCTACGCCACCGCCACCGACCTGGCCGACTACCTGGTGAAGAAGGGCCTGCCCTTCCGCGACGCCCACGAGGCGGTGGCGCATGCGGTGAAGATCGCGCTGCAGCGCGGCGTCGACCTGGCCGAACTGAGCCTGGCCGAGCTGCAGGCACTGCAGCCGCGCATCGAGGCCGACGTCGCCGCGGTGCTGACGCTGCGCGGCTCGCTGGCGGCGCGCAGCGTGCTGGGCGGCACGGCACCGGTGCAGGTGCTGGCGCAGGTGGCGCGCCACCGCGCACGGCTGGCGGGCTGAGGGCGCGCCGCGGCCTGCGCGTTCAGCGGTCGGCCGGCTGGCCCTTGTCGAAGACGATGCGCCAGACGCCCGGCGCCTCCTGGCGCCAGACCGAGTTGAAGCGCCCGCTGATCGTGCCGTCGGCCTTGCGCACCGGGCCGGTCGACAGCGCCAGCGTGCCGTCGGCCAGCACCTCCACCTGATCGGGCGCCCAGGAGAAGGGCGCGCTCGCGCCCTCGAACAGCGGCTTCCATCCGGCGGCCACGGTGGCCTTGCCGCGCAGCACTTCCTTGCCGTCGAAGAACACCGCCTGCTCCGACAGCAGGGCCGTGAAGGCCGCGTGGTCGCGTTCGGCCATGCTGCGCGCGAAGGCGCGTTCGGTGGCTTCGACCTGGCGCGCCAGTGCCGGCAGGTCGGGCGCCGCGTTCGCTGCCGTGACCGCCGCCATCAGCAGCAGCGCGACCGCCAGCAAGCGCGCGGGCACCCCATCAGCCATGGTGCGGTGCCGGAGCCGGCGCCGCGCTGTCGTGCGTGAACCAGCCGAGCAGCACCAGCGAGGCCACGCTGCCGATGGGAAACAGAAGCACCGACAGGCCGACCCAGCCGCCGGTGGAACGCCCCATGCGCTGTGTCGCGATGGCCAGGAAGACCCAGTGCAGCAGCAGACCCACGGCCACCGCCAGCGCGGTGGCCACGATGCGCAGATCGCTGTCCAGCGTGCGCGCCGCCAGCGGCGGCAGGAACATCGCGATACCCACCAGCGCCAGGGCCAGTGACACGGTGGCGGCGGTGAGGGCACGTTGGGCAGGCGTTTCGGTCATGTCGGGCTCCGGCAGCGGCTGGCGCAAAGTGTAGGGCTCACGCGGCCGCGGCGCAGGCCTGTCGCGCCAGCGGCTGCGCAACATCAAGCGTCGGCTTCACGCAAACACTGTATAAACCGCCAGCCCACCTCGCCCCCCGCATGCCGCCCCGCCGCTGGATCGCCCACCTCGACATGGACGCGTTCTACGCCTCCTGCGAGCTGCTGCGTTACCCCGACCTGGCCGGCCAGGCGGTCGTCATCGGCGGCGGCCGCCGCCACCAGCCGGTGCTGCAGCCCGACGGCACCCGGCGCTATGCCACCCTGGCGGGCTACGCCGGGCGCGGCGTCGTCACCACCGCCACCTACGCGGCGCGCGACTTCGGCGTCCACTCCGGCATGGGCCTGATGAAGGCGGCCGCACTGGCACCGCAGGCGGTGCTGCTGCCGGTGGACTTCGAGCAGTACCGGCGCTACTCGCGCGGGTTCAAGGCCGCGGTGGCCGAGGTAGCGCCGCTGATCGAGGACCGCGGCATCGACGAGATCTACATCGACCTCAGCGACGTGCCCGGCGCCCAGGACAGCGTCGGCCACGACGCCGCCGGCGGCGTGCGTGCCGTCGCGCAGGAGATCCGCAACACGGTGCGCCGCGCCACCGGCCTCACCTGCTCGATCGGCGTCACGCCCAACAAGTTGCTGGCCAAGCTGGCCAGCGAGCTCGACAAGCCCGACGGCCTGACCGTGCTCACCCATGCCGACCTGCCCACCCGCATCTGGCCGCTGGCGGTGCGCAAGCTCAACGGCATCGGCCCCAAGGCCGGCGCCAAGCTGGCGGCGCTGGGCCTGAACACCATCGGCCAGCTGGCGCAATGCGATGCGGCGCTGCTGCGGGCGCACTTCGGGCGCGCCTACGGCCGCTGGTTGCACGAGGCTGCGAACGGCATCGACGACCGGCCGCTGGTGACGCACGGCGAGCCGGTGTCGATGAGCCGCGAGACCACCTTCGACCGCGACCTGCACGCCGTGCGCGACCGCGCCGAACTGACGCGCATCTTCACCGAGCTGGCCAGCCAGGTCGCCACCGACCTGCAGCGCAAGGGCTATGCCGGCCGCACCATCGGCATCAAGCTGCGCTTCGACGATTTCAAGACCGTGACGCGCGACCTCACGCTGCCGCAGGCGGTGGCCGACGCCGCCGCCATCCGCCAGGCCGCAGGGCAATGCCTCAAGCGCGTCGACCTCAGCCGCCGGCTGCGCCTGCTGGGCGTGCGGGCGGGCGGGCTCGTCAGGCTCTAGCATCGCGGGGCCCCGAGGAGACTTGCCGACCATGCCCGTCATCACCAACATCGAGGACCTGCGCGTCCTGGCCGAGAAGCGCGTGCCGCGCATGTTCTACGACTATGCCGACAGCGGCTCGTGGACCGAGGGCACCTACCGCGCCAACGAGGGCGACTTCGCCGCCATCAAGCTGCGCCAGCGGGTGGCCGTGAACATGGAGAACCGCAGCACCGCGACGACGATGGTCGGCCAGGCGGCGAAGATGCCGGTGGCCATCGCCCCTGTGGGCCTGACCGGCATGCAGCACGCCGATGGCGAGATCCACGCCGCGCGCGCGGCCGAGAAGTTCGGCATCCCGTTCACGCTGTCGACGATGAGCATCTGCTCGATCGAGGACATCGCCGCGCACACCCAGGCGCCGTTCTGGTTCCAGCTCTACATGATGCGCGACCGCGACGCGATGGCGCGCATGATCGAACGCGTGCGCGCCGCCAAGTGCAGCGCGCTGGTGCTGACGCTGGACCTGCAGGTCATCGGCCAGCGCCACAAGGACCTGAAGAACGGCCTCACCGCGCCGCCGCGACCGACGCTGGCGAACATCCTCAACCTGATGACGAAGCCGCGCTGGTGTCTGGGCATGGCGGGCACGAAGCGGCGCAGCTTCGGCAACCTCGTCGGCCACGTGAAGGGCGTCAGCGACATGAGCTCGCTGGCCGCCTGGACCAACGAGCAGTTCGACCCGCGGCTGTCCTGGGCCGACGTCGACTGGGTCAAGAGGCAGTGGGGCGGCAAGCTGATCCTGAAGGGCATCATGGACGTCGAGGACGCGCGGCTGGCGGCCGACCACGGCGCCGACGCCGTCGTCGTCAGCAACCACGGCGGCCGCCAGCTCGACGGCGCGCCCAGCAGCATCAGCGCCCTGCCGGCCATCGTCGCGGCGGTGGGCGACCGCACCGAGGTCTGGATGGACGGCGGCATTCGCAGCGGCCAGGACGTGCTCAAGGCCTGGGCCCTGGGCGCGCGGGGCACGATGATCGGCCGCGCGATGGTCTACGGCCTGGGCGCGATGGGCGAGGCGGGGGTGACGAAGGCGCTGCAGATCCTGCACAAGGAGCTCGACGTCACGATGGCGTTCTGCGGCCACACCGACATCCGCACCGTGGACCGCGGCATCCTGCTGCCGGGCACCTTCCCGGCCTGAGCCCGGGCTTCAGCGCACCCCCAGCTTGAAGGCGATCATCGCGCGCAGCTTGTTCGGCAGCACCGGCTTGATCAGCAGGTGGTAGTCGTGCGTCACGGCCTCGTCCTCGTGGCCGCCCAGGCTGCTGCCGGTGATGACGATCGCCGGCAGCCGGCGCCCGGCCCAGCGCGCGCGCAGCGCCTTCAGGGCCTCGATGCCCGTGCGGCCCTGCGGCAGCCGGTAGTCGACCAGCAGCAGGTCGGGCGCTTCGGCGCCGCTGCCGGCCGCCCAGGCTTCGACGGCCTCGACGGTGTCGAAGGACAGCACGCGCGCGCCCCAGGCCTGGAGCACCACCACCAGGCCTTCGCGCACCGCCATCTCGTCCTCGACGACGAGGATCAGCCGGCCTTCGAGCGTCAGCCCCAGCGGCAGCTTGGTGCCGCCGGGCACGGTCTCGATGGCCGTGCGCGGCGCCTTGCCCACCGGCACCTCGATCGAGAACACGGTGCCGTGGCCGACGCGTGAGCGCGCCGTGATGGGCGCGCCCATCAGCGCCGCCAGCCGCTTCACGATGGCCAGCCCGAGCCCCAGGCCCTTGCGCTGGTGCGGCTCCAGCGGGCGCTGGCTCTGCACCTGGAAGAACTCGTCCCAGATGCGCGCCAGGCTGGCGTCGCTGATGCCGATGCCGGTGTCCCACACCTGCAGCAACAGCTTGCCCTGTCGCGGGCGGCAGCTCACCAGCACGCCGCCGTCGTCGGTGTAGCGGATGGCGTTGCTGACCAGGTTGCGCAGCACGCGTTCGAGCAGCACCGGGTCGGCATGGGCCACGTGGGCGTCGCCGCGGAAGGACAGCGCCAGGCCCTTCTCGAAGGCCACCGGCTCGAAGTGCAGGCGCAGCCGCGCGAAGAGCTCGCGCAGGCGCAGCGGCGCCGGGTTGACGTCGACGCCGCCGGTGTCGATGCGGGTGATGTCCAGCAGCTCGCCGAACAGGCCCTCCAGCGCGTCGACCGACTCGTTGATGCTGTTGACCAGGCTGGCCACCTCGGGGTCGTGGCTGCGCTGGCGCAGCGCTTCGGCGAACAGGCCCATGGCGTGCAGCGGCTGGCGCAGGTCGTGGCTGGCGGCGGCGAAGAACTGCGTCTTGGCGCGGTTGGCGGCCTCGGCCGATCGGCGCGCCTCCTCGGCGACGCGGCGAGCCTCTTCGGTGACCGTCATCTCGGTGCGCAGGCGGCCGGCCAGTTCGTCGGTCCGCGCCTTCAGCGAGATCGCCTGGCCCAGCGCATCGCCGAAGGTGCGTGCCATCACCACCGTGATGACGAAGAGCAGGGCCAGGATGACCGCCAGCTGCAGGTGCCAGGCGTGGCTGGTGTCGCTGGCGATGCGCACGATGGTGGGCACCAGCACCAGGCTGATGAAGACCAGGAAGATGCCGCGCTGCGTGGCCAGCAGCTGCACCGAGCCCAGGCAGTAGGAGTACACGATGAGCAGCAGGCTCACCGTGTGGTAGGGCGTGCCCAGGCCCCAGAACAGCCACACCGCGATGCCCCACATCAGGCCCTGGCCCAGCACCAGCGCTTTCCAGCTGCCGCGCCAGCGCCGCAGCGTGTCGGCGTCGGCGCCGCGCCGGCGGCGGAAGCGGATGTAGTGCGCCAGCCGCAGCAGCCACAGCAGCGCCACCGCGCCCAGCCAGCCCATCACCTGCACCGGCGGGGCCAGGGGCCAGAAGATCAGGCCCATCAGCGCCATGCCGATGGCGTTGCCGGTCAGCGTCGCCGGCGTCTGGACGTAGAGGGCGCGGATGTGGTCGATCTCGCCGCGCGGCCGCGGCAGCGCCGGCACGGCGGGCGGGGCCGCAAGCGCCGCGGCGGCGTCGGCAGCGTCGGCAGCCACGGGTGGCTAGCGCTGCGGCGGCCGCCGCGCGAAGTAGCCGCCCTGGCCCTGCGTCATCTGGCTCACCGCCAGCACGGCCTGGGTGCGCGAGCTCACGCCCAGCGCGCGCAGCACCGCGGCGACATGGTCCTTGACGGTTTCCACCGACAGGTTGAGCTGGCGCGCGATGAGCTTGTTGGGCAGGCCCTGCAGCAGCAGCGACAGCACCTCGGTCTGGCGCGGCGTGAGGCCGATGTCCTCGATCGTCGGCAGCTTCTGGTGCGGCTCGGGCCGGGCGGCGGCGCCCAGCGGCGGTTCGCCAGAAGGCCGCATCACGCCCGGCACGGTGTCGCCCACGGGCTCGATCAGGCTGCTGCCGAACGGCAGGCCCAGCATCGAGGGCGGCACGTACATCGAGCCCGTCATCACCAGGCGCAGCGCCTCGTGCAGCTCGGCGTGCGAGGACTTCTTGGGCACGAAGCCCATGGCGCCGCTGTCGATGGCGCGGATGACGTCGCTGGCACGGTCGCTGGCCGAGACCACCACCACCGGCACGGCCGGGTGGGCGGCGCGGAATTCGAGCAGGACCGCGAAGCCGTCGTCGTCCCCCAGGGCCAGATCGAGCAGCACGAGGTCGTAGTCGCCGTGCCGCTGCAGTTCGGCGCGCGCCGCAGCGGCGTTGTCCACGCCGACGACGACGGTGTCGCTGCCGATGGTCTGGATCACCGCCTCCAGCGCCGACAGGACCAGCGGGTGGTCATCGACCAGCAGCACCTTCATCTCGCCTCCCCGTGCAGGTTCGTCGGACGATTGTGGGCCTCGCCCCGCGGCAGCCCGGCTCCCCACTTTGGGGGGAGCCGGCGGGCCCGCGCCGGGGCCTAGACGTAGCGGCGCGACACCGTCTCGGCCACGCAGGCCGGCTTGGGCGAGCCTTCGAGCTCGACGGTGGCCTGCACCGTCAGCTGCGCGCCGCCTTCAAGCGCGTCGTAGGCCAGCAGCTTGAAGTGGCCGCGCAGACGGCTGCCGACGCGCACCGGCGCGGCGAAGCGGACGCGGTTGAGGCCGTAGTTGACGCCCATGCGCACGTCGGCGATGGCGAAGCCGGTCTCGAACAGCAGCGGCAGCAGGCTCAGCGTGAGGAAGCCGTGCGCCACGGTGGCGCCGAAAGGGCCCGCCGCGGCACGGGCCGGGTCGGTGTGGATCCACTGGTGGTCGCCGGTGGCGTGGGCAAAGGCGTCGATGCGGTCCTGGTCGATCACCAGCCAGTCGCTGGTGCCGATCTCCTGGCCGACCAGCGGCTGCAGTTCGGCGAGCCGGTCGTACTGCTTCATGCCTTCACCCAGGCCGCCAGCGGCGCCCATTGTTCGAGGTCGCGCTCGACCCGGCTCTTCGCCACGTCCCACAGCGTCAGGCCATGGGCGGCGAGCTGGACGTAGTTCTGGGTGTCGCGCAGCCAGGCCACCACCGGCACCGGGAGGGTCGACAGGTAGTGGTGCAGCTGCTCGTTGGCGCGCGTGTGCTCGCGCACGCGCATGCCGACCAGGCCGAGCTTGATTTCGGCGCCACGGCGCGTCTCGCGCAGCGCCTTGACGAAGGCGTGGGTGGCCTGGATGTCGAAGAGGCTGGGCTGCAGCGGGATGAGCATGCGGTCGGCGATGCGCAGCACCGCCTCCAGGCGCTTGCCGTGCAGGCCCGCAGGCGTGTCGAGCACGACATGCGTGGTGCCCTTGGGCGGGCGCACGATGTCGTCGGCGGCGACGTCCCAGCCGACGATGGCCGGCAGTTGCGGCGGGCGCAGGGCCAGCCACTGGCGGCTGGACTGCTGGCGGTCGACATCGCCGAGCATGACCTTGTGGCCGGCGGCGGCCAGGCAGCCGGCCACGTTGGTGGCCAGGGTGCTCTTGCCGACGCCACCCTTGGGGTTGGCGACCACGATCACGGGCATTGCGGGGTCCTCCTGCGGCATGTGGGGCTGCCGTCGGGTATGGTAGCTGCGCCCCCGCAGCGCGCCGTTGCGGGCAAACCCAGCGCCGCAAGGTGCCGCCTGATGCCTGACGTCCTCGTCATCGCCGCCCACCCGCAGCTTGCGCAGTCGCGCGTCACGCGTGCGCTGATGCAGGCCGCCCGCCAGGCCGGCCAGGCCGACCCGGCGCGGCTGGCGCTGCGCGACATCTACGCGCTCTACCCGGACTACGACATCGACGCCGCCGCCGAGCAGGCGCAGCTGCTGCAGGCGCGCCTGGTGGTGTGGCTGCACCCGGTGCACTGGTACTCGATGCCGCCGCTGATGAAGCTGTGGCTGGACGAGGTCTTCGCCTTCGGCTGGGCCTACGGGCCGGGCGGCGCGGCGCTGCGCGGCAAGGACCTGTGGCTGGCCGCCTCCACCGGCGGGCCGCAGGAGTCGTACCGGCCCGACGGCTACAACCGCTACTTCTTCGACGCCTTCCTGTACCCCCACGAGCAGACGGCGGCACTGGTGGGCATGCGCTGGCTGCCGCCGCTGGTGCTGCACGGCGCCCACCGTGCCGACGACGCCGCGCTGGCCGCGCACGCTGCGCTGTTCGTCGAGCGGCTGCTGAGCTGGCCGCGCTGGCCGGAGATCGACGACATGGAGCCGGCGCCGGAATGCGCGGTGCCGGCCGACGCCCGCCCGGGCGAGGCCTGATGGAACACGGCACCGCCTGGCTGCAGTCCAGCCTGATCTACCTCGGAGCGGCCGTGCTGGCGGTGCCGCTGGCGCGGCTGCTC
This sequence comes from uncultured beta proteobacterium, assembly GCA_903914615.1. Taxonomy (GTDB): domain Bacteria; phylum Pseudomonadota; class Gammaproteobacteria; order Burkholderiales; family Burkholderiaceae_C; genus Rubrivivax. Next base: position 16,207 of record CAIWPS010000053.1, read on the forward strand.
GGGCTGGGTTCGATCATCGGCTACCTGGCCGCCGGCATCGCCATCGGGCCCTGGGGCCTGAAGCTGGTGACCGACCCGGCGGCGATGCTGGAATTCGCCGAATTCGGCGTCGTGCTGATGCTCTTCCTCGTCGGCCTGGAACTCGAGCCGCGGCGGCTGTGGTCGCTGCGCCGGCCCATCTTCGGCTGGGGCAGCGTGCAACTGCTGGGCTCGGCGGCGCTGGTGCTGGGCGTGGGTGTGGCGGCGGGCGCCGACTGGCGGCTGGCGCTGGTGGCCGGGCTCGGGCTGGCGATGAGCTCCACCGCAATCGGCCTGGCGGTGCTGAACGAGCGCAACCTGATGGCCACCACCGCCGGCCAGGGCGTGCTCAGCGTGGCGCTGCTGCAGGACATTGCCGCCATCCCCATCCTGGCCATCGTGCCGCTGCTGGCCGCCGGCCACGCCGCCGAGACCGGCAGCGGCTGGCTGGGTGCGGCCAAGGCCTTCGGCGTCATTGCCGCCATCGTCTTCGGTGGCCGGCTGCTGCTGCGTCCGGCGCTGCGCTGGATCGCCGGCAGCGACACGCCCGAGATCTTCACCGCCGCTGCGCTGCTGCTGGTGGTGGCCACGGCGGCGCTGATGCAGAGCGTGGGGCTGTCGATGGCGCTGGGCGCCTTCCTCGCCGGCGTGCTGCTGGCCGAGAGCGAGTACCGGCACGAGCTGGAAACCGACATCGAGCCCTTCAAGGGCCTGCTGCTGGGCCTGTTCTTCATCGCCGTGGGCATGAGCATCGACTTCGCCGTCGTGCTGGCGCACCCGGCGCTGGTGGCCGGCGTGGTGGCCGGCTTCCTGCTGCTCAAGGCCGCCGTGCTGGGGGCGATGGCGCGCTGGATGCCGGTGCCGCTGCGCGAGCGCGCGGTGTTCGTGATCCTGCTCGCCCAGGGCGGCGAGTTCGGCTTCGTCGTTTTCCAGGCCGCGCTGGGGGCCGGCGCCATCACGGCCGAGGCCTCGTCGCTGCTGGTCGCGGCGGTGGCCCTGTCGATGCTGCTGACGCCGCTGCTGCTGGTCGCCGCCGACCGCTGGTGGGCGCGGCGGCTGGCCGCCGGCGACGGCCGCGCCGCACTGGAAGAGATCCAGGAGGAGCAGCAGGCCCCCATCATCATCTGCGGCTTCGGCCGCTACGGCCAGATCGTCGGCCGGCTGATCAACGCCAACGGCCTGTCGGCGACGGTGCTGGACCATTCCGCCGAAGCGGTGGAAAGCCTGCGCCGCTTCGGCTGGCCCACCTTCTACGGCGACGCCACCCGGCTCGACCTGCTGCGCACGGCCGGCGCCGAGCGCGCCCGCGTCATCGTCGTGGCCATCGACGACGTCGAGCAGAGCCTGCAGGTGGTCGACCTCGTGCAGCAGCATTTTCCGCAGGCCACGCTCGTCGCCCGCGCCCGCAACGCCAGCCACTGGTACGGCCTGCACAGCCGCGGCGTGCGCCACATCGAACGCGAGACGCTGGACGCGGCGCTGATGAGCGGCCGCAGCGTGCTCGAGGCGATGGGCTGGCAGCCGCACGCGGCGCGCACCCAGGCACTGCGCTTTCGCCGCCACAGCATCGAGCTGCTGGCGCAGATGGCGCCGCACCAGGCTGACGAGAAGAAGCTGATCTCCATCGCCCGCCAGGGTCGCCAGCAACTGGAGGAGATGTGGTCGCGCGAGCGTGCAGAGCGGGCCGCCCGCGCCCAGGCCGCGCGCAGCGGCTGGCAGGCCGAGGCGGAGGCGGGCGGCGAGGGCGCGGACCGGCACCCCGACGGCCGCTGAGGCCTGTTGCGGCACCCCCACGGGCAGGGGGAAGCGAGGGATTCCCGCAACGCCAGGTGCTTTACCACCGTTTACATTTGACGAACCTTCTTCACCGCTCCGGACGCCCGCCCTGCTGTGCGAGCCGGGCTCCGGACCGTGGCGCTTTCTCTGCAAACGACCGTCGGCGTTCCTGCGCGCGACCGGCCTCTCTCGATCTCGGCCCAGCTGGCCCTGCTGCTGGTGGTCCACGTGCTGCTGTGGACCTGGGTCGGCGTCAGTTCCCGCTCCAACTTCGACGCCCCCGGCGACATGGTCGAGGCCTATGCCTGGGCGCAGAGCTGGCAATGGGGCTACTACAAGCACCCGCCGCTGTCGGCCTGGGTGGCCGGGCTGTGGTTCGGGGTGGTGCCCGAATCGCACCTGGGCTATTCGCTGCTGGCGGCGCTGAACAGTGCCGTCGGCCTGGCGGGCCTGGCCGTGCTGGCACGCGAATTCCTGCCACGCCCCTGGGTGCTGCTGGCGGTGGCCGTGGCCGCACTGGCGCCGGGGGTGACGACGCTGGCGATGCGCTTCAACGCCAATGCCATCCTGATCTCGACCTGGCCCTGGGCGCTGGCGCTGTTCGTTCGCATGATGCAGCGCGGCCGTGCCCGCGACGCCGTGTTCTGCGGCCTGGCCTGCGCGCTGGCGATGCTGGGCAAGTACTACTCGGCGGTGCTGCTGCTGAGCATGCTGGCCACCGCGCTGTGGCTGCCGGCGTGGCGCCGGCGGCTGGCGGGCGCACCCTTCTGGCTTGCGCTGGCGGTGTTCGTCATCTGCCTGGCGCCGCACGCCAGCTGGCTGCTGGCGCAGACCCACGGCCCGCTGCAATACGCCCAGGCCGCCACCGGGCATGAGAGCCACGGCGATTCGGTCATGCGGGCGCTGACCTTCGGGCTGGCCCAGGTCGTCTTTCCCCTGCTCGCCTTCCTCGCCTTCCGCCTCGCGCTGGTGGGCCCGGCGCGCCACCGCGCCTTCTTCCAGGCGTCCTCGGCGTCGCTGCGGCCGCGCAACGAACCGCTGTGGCTGCTGGCCGTGCTGCCCATCGTCGCGACCATGGTCATCACCGTCGTCACCGGGGCGCGCACGGCCTCGGTCTGGGGCCTGGCCATCGCCGGCGGGCTGTCGCTGCTGGCGGCCAGCCGCGCCCGCGACGCCGGCGCCACGCTGAGCCTGCCGCGGCTGTGGAAGACGCTCGGCGTGGCGTGGGCGCTGGTGGCGCTGCTGTCGCCGCTGTGGTGGCAGTCGCGCGCCGCGCACGCCACCCCGGCGGTGGCCGAGCCGCGCGAAGAGCTGGCGCAGGCGCTGGTGCGGGTGTGGCACAACGAGGTCGGCGGCCCCCTGCCGTGGGTCTCGGGCACGCGCGCGCTGGCCGCCTCGACGGCCTTCTACGGCAGCGACCACCCGCGCTACTGGAGCTTCTGGAACACCGCGGTCGAGACGCCCTGGGCCGACGCCGCCGAGGTGGCCGCGCGCGGCGCCGTGATCGTCTGCGAGACCAGCGACTTGCCCTGCCAGGGCCTGGCCGAAGCCTGGTCGGCCGAGCCGCGGCACCTGACGGTGGCCAAGACCTCGCGCGGCTTCCGCTTCACGCCCAAGGACTACGTGTTCTACTTGGTGCATCCCGCAGCCACGACGCGCCGACACTGAACCCGCCCGCCACTCCTCACGCACCCGCAGCCGGCCCGCGGCCAGCGCGCAGCCTGGCGCCGTCCCTGAGCTGCATCGTTCCGGCCTACAACGAGGCCGCCAACCTGCCGCACCTGCTCGCCGACCTGGTGCCCGCGCTGCAGGCGCTGAGCCCGCGCTGGGAGGTCATCGTCGTCGACGACGGCAGCCGCGACGACACCGGCAGCGCCATCCGCCCCTGGCTGCAGGCGCCGGGCGTGCGCTACCTGGCGCTGTCGCGCAACTTCGGCAAGGAAGCGGCGCTGTCGGCCGGCCTGGAACATGCGCGCGGCGAGGTCGTGGTCATGCTCGACGCCGACGGCCAGCACCCGCTGGCCCTGCTGCCGCAGATGCTGGCCGGCTGGCGCGCCGGCGCCGACGCCGTCTGCGCGGTGCGCGAGAGCCGAGCCGACGAGTCCTGGCCCAAGCGCCTGGGCACGCGGCTGTTCTACGGCATCGTCAACGCCGGCTCGCCGATGCCCATCCCCGAGGACGCCGGCGACTTCCGTCTGATGGACCGCTGTGTCGTCGACGCCCTGCTGGCGCTGCCCGAGCGCAACCGCTTCCTCAAGGGCCTGTACGCCTGGGTGGGCTTTCGCACCGAGTTCATCCGCTACACGCCGGCGCCGCGCGCCGCCGGCCGCAGCAGCTTCTCTTTCGCGCGCCTGCTGGCGCTGGCACTCACCGGCGTCACCGCGTTCTCGACCATGCCGCTGCGGCTGTGGAGCGGCCTGGGCGCGGTCATCGCGGTGGGCTCCATCGGCTATGGCGGCTTCATCGTCGTCGACCATGTCGTCAACGGCAACCCGGTGCCCGGCTGGCCGACGGTGGTGGTGAGCCTGATGTTCTTCAGCGGCGTCCAGCTGCTGTCCATCGGCATCCTGGGCGAGTACGTCGGCCGCATCTTCACCGAGGTCAAGCGGCGCCCGATCTACCTGCTGCGCGAGCACAGCGGCCGCGGCCACATCGACCCCCCCGAAGCGTGACGCGACTGCTGACGCTGTGCGCCGACGACTACGGCCAGAGCGCGGCCATCGACCGCGGCATCCTGCGCCTGGCGGCCCAGGGCCGGCTGAGCCAGGTGTCCTGCCTGGCCAACGGCCCGGCCTGGGCCGCCGACGCGCGCAAGCTGGCCAGGGCCGGCGTGCGCGCCGGGCTGCACTTCAACCTCACCGAGGGCCGCCCGCTGTCGGCCGCGCTGGCCGCGCTGTGGCCGCGCATGCCCGAGCTGAAGACGCTGATCGTGCTGTCCCACCTGGGCCGCCTGCCGCTGCCTGCGCTGCGCGAAGAACTGCAGGCGCAGTGGCAGGTCTTCGAGCAGGCGCTGGGCCGGCCGCCCATCCACCTCGACGGCCACCAGCATGTCCACCACCTGCCGCAGATCCGAGAACTCGTGCTCGAGCAGCTGGCCGCCAACCCGCGCTTCAGCGTGCGCCACACCGGCCGCCTGCGCGGGCCGGGCTGGGGCGCCAAGCGCATGATCATCGAAGGCACCGGCGGACGCGCCCTCGGCCGGCGGCTGGAGGCGCTGAAGCGCCACGCCAACCGCGAGCTCTTCGGCGTCTACGACTTCGTGCAGGCCGACTACCGGCGCCTGATGCAGGGCTGGCTGGCCGCGCTGCCCGAACAGGGCGGCATGATCTTCTGCCATCCGGGCGAAGCCGACACGGGGGCCGCCGACGCGATCGGCCCGGCGCGCGTGCGTGAGCTGGCCTACCTGGAAAGCGCCGACTTCGCGCGCGACCTGGCCTCCGCCGAGGTCCGCCTGGCCTGATGGCGCGGCGCGGCCGGGCGGCGGTCGGTCAGCCGGCGAAGGTCCAGTGCCGGTTGACGGCAAAGGTCAGCAGCACCGACAGGCCCGTCGCCACGGCCTGCGCCAGCAGGTAGTGCAGACCCAGCGCCACGCCGGCCGCGACCACCGCCATGCCCAGCGCGGCGCCCAGCAGCGCCGTGCCCATGAAGCGCCACCAGGCCGGCCAGAGCGCACCGCGGTGGTCGAAGGTGAGCCGGCGGTTGCCGACGAAGGCGACCTGGGCGCCGAGCACGGCGCCGGCGCCCGAGGCCAGCCAGGCCACCATGCCGGCACCTTCCACCAGCAGCGCCAGCAGCAGCCAGTGCGCCGCCGTCGCGGCCACGCCGACGCCAAGGTAGCGCGCCAGGGCGTGGCCGGTGCTGCGGCTCACGGCGTGGCGCCGCAGCTGCGGCCGGACAGCGTCAGCAGCTCGACGCCGTGCGCGGCCTGCACCAGCGCCAGGCCCGGCAGCGCAGCCTCCAGGCGCGCCCGGTGCGTGGCCGCGGCCACCAGCCACAGCCGCGGCACGCCGCAGGGCAGGGCGGCCAGGCGGTCCCAGTTCCACAGCACCGCGGCGCCGCGGTCGGGGCTGAAGCGGGCGGCGTCCCACAGCTCCTTGCGCCAGTTGTCGTGGCGCGGCAGGTCGGGGTCGTCCCAGGCCGAGACCACCACCGCCGGCGCGGCCAGGCGGGCGTAGAAGGGCAGGTCGTAGAAGTACTCGTCGATGAAGGCCACGCGATCGCCGGCCTGCACCCGCGCGCCCAGCGTGAGCGCCAGTTCGCGGTGCGATCCCGGCGCCTTCCAGGCCAGCGCCGCGACGATCGCCACGCAGGCCAGCGCGGCCGCCGCAGCGACGCGCGGCCAGGCCGTGCCGCGCGCCACCAGCGCCAGCGCCAGCAGCGCGGCCATCGGCGCCAGCGCCGGCATGACGTAGCCGACGAGCTTGGACGCCGGCAGCGAGAAGAAGCCGGCGATGGCCACCACCCACCACAGGTAGAGCCCGGCGCGGGCGTCCAGCGTGCGCACGGGCTTCAGCCGGCGCAGCGAAGGCCACAGCCAGCCCGACCAGGGCAGCATGAACAGCGGCAGCACCACCCAGTAGAACCAGACCGGCATGCGGTTGTTGAACTCGGTGCCGGTGTAGCGGCGGAAGTGCTGCTCGACGATGAAGTAGTCGAAGAAGCCCGGGTAGCGCTGCTGCATCAGCACCATCCACGGCAGCACCACGGCGGCGAAGGCCAGCAGCCCCAGCGGGTGCAGCAGCGACAGCAGCTGCCGCCAGCGCCCCTGCGCGAGCAGCCAGGGCACGACGACGAGGCCCGGCAGCACGATGCCGATCAGCCCCTTGGCCAGCACGCCCAGGGCGCTGCAGGCCCAGGCCAGCGCGAGCCACCGACGTGAGGTGCGTGCCGGGTCGTCGACCGCGCGCACCGCCGCCAGCACCGCCGCGGTGATGCAGGCAGCGACGCCGACGTCGTGGTTGACGTACTGCGCGCCGACGAAGAACAGCGGGCTCGTCGCCAGCACCGCCAGCCCGGCGCGCGCCACCGCCAGGCCATGCCAGCGCCGCAGGTGGAGGAAGAGCGCCATGCCCAGGCACCAGCCCAGCAGCGCCGGCCCGCAGCGCACCGCGAAGTCGTTGACGCCGAACAGGCGCATCGCGCCCAGGTCCAGCCAGTACAGCAGCGGCGGCTTGTGGAAGAAGGGCAGGCCGTCGAGCGTGGGCAGCAGCGCGTCGCCGCGCAGCATCTCGTAGGCGACGCCGGCGTAGCGGCCTTCGTCGGGCAGCAGCAGCGGGCGCAGGGCAAGGGTGGCCAGCAGCCAGGCGGCCAGCGCCAGCGCTTCGCGCCAGGGCCGGGCTTCGGGAACGGGGGAGGGCATCGGGGGGGCGGGGGCAGGAAGCGGCGTGCAGGGGCGCACCGGGGCGACAATTCTCGGATGTTCCAGCCCTCCCAAGCCGACGTGCGCCGATTCTTCTGCGCCGCCTACGCCAAGCAGCGCGACGCGCGGCCGCTGGACCCGATGGAAGACATCGCCGCGCGCTGGATCGCCGAGCACCCCGAGTACCACGCCGCGCTGGCCGACGAGGCGGCGGCGCTGGAGGCCGTCTACACCGTGGAGGAAGGGCGCAGCAACCCCTTCCTGCACCTGTCGATGCACCTGACCATCCACGAGCAGACCAGCATCGACCAGCCCACCGGCATCCGCCAGGCCGTGGCCCTGCTGGCGGCCCGCCGCAACTCGCTGCACGAGGCCCACCACGAGGTCATGGAATGCCTGGGCGAGATGATCTGGGCGTCGCAGAAGAGCGGCCTGCCGCCCGACGGGCCGGCCTACATCGAGGCCGTGCGCCGCCGCGCCACGCGCTAGCCGGCGCGCCTGCGGTGCACGCGCTGCAGCACCTCGGGGCCGGCCCAGAGCTCGTCGAGGTGGGCCTGCCGGCGCTCGGCCTCGGCACCCTCCTCGCGGGGCACGCGGCCGACGATGCGGTCGCTGCAGCCGGGGCGCGCCAGGTCCAGGCGCTCGGGCGGCAGGTGCAGCTGCGACTTCGTCGAGAAGAACACCTTGACCACCGGCGCCACCAGCTTGTGCGGGTTCTGCTCCACCACCACCGCCAGCTTGCCCGAGGCCAGGCGCACCTGCGAGCCCACCGGGTAGATGCCCAGGCTCTGCACGAAGGCGGCGAAGATGGTCTCGTCGAACTGGCCCTTCCACGAGGCCATGCTGGCGATGGACTCGGCCGGGTCCCAGCCCGCCTTGTAGGGCCGGTTGGAGGTGATGGCGTCGTAGACGTCGCAGACCGCGCCCATGCGCGCCAGCTGCGAGATCCGGCTGCCGGCCAGGCCCTGCGGGTAGCCGCGGCCGTCGAAGCGTTCGTGGTGGTGCAGCACCACGTCCAGGGTCTCGGCGCTGGCGCCGCGGCCTTCCTGCAGCAGCGCGTGGCCGCGCGCCGGGTGGCTGCGGATGAGCTGGTATTCGGCGTCGGTCAGCCGCCCCGGCTTGTTCAGCACCTCCAGCGGCATCAGCGCCTTGCCGATGTCGTGCAGCAGCCCGGCCGTGCCGGCCTGCCGGCAGGCCGGCTCGTCGAAGCCGAGCTGGCGCGCCAGGGCCACCATCAGCGCGCACACCGCCACCGAGTGCATGTAGCTGTAGTCGTCGCGGCTCTTCAGGCGCGCCAGGCTGACCAGCGCGCCGGGGCTGCGCAGCACCGAGGCCGCGATGTCCTCCACCAGCGGCATGCAGCTCTCGGCGTCGATGCTGCGGCCCATGCGCGCCTCGGCGAACATGGCGGCGACGGCCTCGCGGCCGCGCTCGCAGATGGCCGCGGCCTGGCGCAGTTCCTCGGCCAGCGGGCGCGACTTCGGTGCCGACGCCGGCAGCACCGGCGCGGCGACAGCGGCGGCGGGGGCGTCGCCCGCTGCGGCCACATCGACGCCCAGCGCGGTGTCGATCCAGCATTCGGCCACGCCGCTGGCCTGCAGCAGCGCCAGCTCGTCGGCGTTGCGGATGACGAAGCGCGTCTTCCAGAACGGGTGCTTCAGCCACGGGCCTTCGAGCTTGTGCAGGTGCATGCCCAGCCGCACGTCGGCGACGGCGATCTTCCGCAGAGGATTCAGGGGGGCAGGGGGCATGGGCGCGGGCGAGGGGCAACGTGATATCGGCCAGCGCCGTGGCACCTTGAGCCCGGCCGGGCCAGGAGGCCGGCCGTGGTGGAATCGGGCCTGGAGACGCCGGCCAGGGCGGCCGCGGCCTGCCGGGCGCCGGGCTTTCGGACGCCGTGGGGACGATGGAGGGAGCGAGGATGTTCGTGGTCTGTGGTGAAGCCCTGATGGACGTGTTTGCTGCCGGCGACACGCCCACCGGCATGGCGCTGGACGCCCGCGTCGGCGGTTCGCCCTTCAACGTCGCCGTGGGCCTGGCGCGGCTGGGCCAGCCGGTGGCCTACTTCGGCGCGCTCGGTGCAGGCTTCCTGGGTCAGCGCCTGCGCCGCGCGCTGCAGGACGAAGGCGTGGACACCCGCCACGCGCCCGCGGTCGATGCGCCGACCACGCTGAGCCTGGTCGGCGTGGACGCCGCCGGCGTGCCGTCCTATGCCTTCTACGGCGCCGGCGGCGCCGACCGCCTGCTGCCGCTGCAGGCGCTGCCGACCTTGCCGCCGGCGCGCGCCTTCCAGTTCGGCTCCTACGCCATGGTCGTCGAGCCGGTGGCGGCCACCCTGCGCGCACTGGTCGAGCGCGAATGCGGCCGCAGCCTGCTCGCCTATGACGCCAACGTGCGCCTGAACGTCGAGCCCGACACCGCGCGCTGGCGCGCGACGCTGGACTGGATGGCCGCGCGCTGCCACCTGCTGAAGGTCAGCGACGAGGACCTGGCGCTGCTCTACCCCGACGTCGACGTGGCGACCCTGGCGCGCGGCTGGCTGGCCGCCGGCGTGGCCTGTGCGGTGGTGACGCGCGGCGGCGCCGGGTCCACGGCCTGGTGCGGCGGCGGCGAGGTGAGTGTGGCGCCGCAGCCGGTGGCGGTGGTGGACACGGTGGGCGCCGGCGACACCTTCCAGGCTGCGCTGCTGGCCTGGCTGGCCGAGCAGGGCGTGCTGCAGGCCGCGGCGCTGGCCGCGCTGCCCGGCGAGCGCCTGCGCGAAGCGCTCGCCTTCGCGACGCGGGCGGCCGCCATCACCTGCTCGCGCCGCGGCGCCGACCTGCCCCGGCGCGCCGAGTTGGCCTGATTTTCCGACCGGTCTTAAAGTCGGCGCACCTGCCACTCGGTTGCACCGCATGTCCCTGCTCTCACCGTTCCTTCGCGGCCTGGCCGCGGCCCTCGTCCTGGTCGGCGCCGCGCAGGCCCAGACCAAGCTGCTGCGCTTCCCCGACATCCAGGGCGACGAGGTCGTCTTCACCTATGGCGGTGACCTCTGGACCGCGCCGGTCGGCGGCGGCACCGCCAAGCGGCTGACCGCGCACCCGGGCCTGGAGCTGTTCGCCAAGTTCAGCCCCGACGGCAAGTGGATCGCCTTCACCGGCCAGTACGACGGCGACGAGCAGGTCTACGTCATCCCGCGCAGCGGCGGCGTGCCGCGCCAGCTCACCTACGACCCCGCCGCCGGCCCCTACCCGCCGCGCGGCGGCTACGACCACCAGGTCGTGGGCTGGACGCCCGACAGCCAGCGCGTGCTCTTCCGCGCCGCCACCGACGCCGACGGCGTGCTCAGCCGCACCGCGCTCTACACCGTGGCGCTCGGCGGCGGCCTGCCGCAGGCGCTGCCCATGCCCACCGCCGGGCCGGGCTCGTATTCGCCCGACGGCAAGCGCATCGCCTACGCGCCGATGTTCCGCGACTTCCGCCACTGGAAGCGCTACCAGGGCGGCTGGGCGCAGGACCTGTACGTCTTCGACCTCGCCAGCCACGAGCAGAAAAAGATCGCTGCCAGCCCGCGCACCGAACGCGACCCGATGTGGATCGGCGACCGCGTCTATTTCGCATCCGACCGCGACGGCACGCTGAACCTGTATGCCGTGGACCCGGCCACCGACAAGGTCCAGCAGCTGACGCACCAGAAGACCTGGGACGTGCGCTGGCCCTCCAGCGACCATCAGTCGCGCATCGTCTACGAGCTCAACGGCGAGCTTCGCATCTTCAACGTGCGCGACGGCAGCGACCGCGGCATCGCCATCCAGGTGCCTACGGACGGCGGCGCCTCGCGGCCGGCGCGCATCAACGTCGAGAAGTACATCGAGAGCTTCGGCCTGTCGCCCAAGGGCGAGCGCGCCCTGGTGGTGGCGCGCGGCGACGTCTTCACGCTGCCGATCGAGAAAGGCCCGGTGCGCAACCTCACGCACAGCTCGGGCGCGCACGACCGCGCCGCCGCCTGGTCGCCCGACGGCCGACGCGTCGCCTTCGTCTCCGACCTCTCGGGCGAGGACCAGCTCTACCTCATCGACCAGGAAGGCAAGGGCGCGCCCGAGCCGCTGACCTCGGGCCTGGCGGTGCAGCTGAATGCGCCGACCTGGGCGCCCGACGGCCAGCACATCGCCTTCAGCGACCACGACGGGCAGGTCTATGTCGTCGGCGTGGCCGACAAGAAGCTCGCGAAGGTGGCCCGCGACGCGTTCGGCCGCGCCGGCCCCGTCGCCTGGTCGCCAGACGGCCAGTTCCTGGCGCTCTCGCTGTCCAACCTCAACGGCCTGCGCAGCCTGCACGTGTGGAGCCTGGCCGACCGCCAGCTGCACCGCCTGACGGGCGAGCTCTTCGGCGTCACCGACGCCGCCTGGGACCCCGAGGGCAAATACCTCTACGCGCTGAGCCGGCGCGACTACGCGCCGCAGATCAGCAACCTCGAGTTCGACTACGCCGGCAACCGCAACACCGA
>CAIWPS010000054.1 GCA_903914615.1 uncultured beta proteobacterium
AGCCGCCGGGGCCTGGGCCGGGCGCGCCAGCGAGGCTGGCGGCGGCTGGGCTGGCCGGGGTGCCGGTGCGGCGGCGGCCGAATCCAACGGTGCCGGCACGCCGCCGAAGGGCATCGCGCCAGCGACCGCGGCCATGCCCGCACCCGCTCCCGCACAGGCGGCCTTCCCTCTGCCCAGCGCCGAACAACGCCAGCGCATGCTGGACGCGGCCAAGGACGACCCCGAACAGCTGGCCCGCCGCAAGGCCTTCCTCGAGGCGCTGGACCGCGGCGACCCCGCGGCGCTGCAGCGCTGGCAGCAGCTGGCCGCGCGCCGCGCAGCCGGTGAAGGAAAGTGACAGGCGCCCTCAGGCAAGCGCCGCGGACCCGGCTCTGCCGGGCGGCCGGCGCTGCCCCCCTGGCGGGCAAGCGCCGCAGGCGCTTCAGGGGGGGGCGATGAGCCCGTCGCGCCCGTTCATCGAAAGGCCGGTCGCAACGTCCCTGCTGATGCTCGCCATCGTGCTGGCCGGCATGGTGGGGTTCCGCTTCCTGCCGCTGTCGGCGCTGCCGCAGGTGGACTACCCGACGATCCAGGTGCAGACGCTGTACCCGGGTGCCAGCCCCGAGGTCATGGGCAACACCGTGACCTCGCCGCTGGAAGGCCAGTTCGGGCAGATGTCGGGGCTGGACCGCATGAGCTCGACCAGCGCCGCCGGCGTCTCGGTCATCACGCTGCAGTTCGGCCTCGCCCTGTCGCTCGACGTCGCCGAGCAGGAAGTGCAGGCGGCCATCAATGCCGCCAACGCGCTGCTGCCCGCCGACCTGCCGGCGCCGCCGGTGTACGCCAAGGTCAACCCTGCCGACGCGCCGGTGCTGACGCTGGCCATCAGCTCCGACAGCCTGCCGCTGACCGAGGTGCAGAACCTCGTCAACACGCGGCTGGCGCAGAAGATCAGCCAGGTCTCGGGCGTGGGCCTGGTGTCGCTGTCGGGCGGGCAGCGGCCGGCCGTGCGCATCCAGGCCGACACGCAGGCGCTGGCGTCCTACGGCATCGGCCTGGACACGCTGCGCACGACCATCGCCAACGCCAACGCCAATGCCGCCAAGGGCAGCTTCGACGGCCCCAGGCGCGCCTTCACCATCAACGCCAACGACCAGCTGGTGTCGGTGGACGACTACAAGAACCTCATCGTCTCCTACCGCAACAACGCGCCGGTGCGCATGGCCGACGTCGCCAGGGTCGTGCAGGGCGCCGAGAACAACCAGCTCGGCGCCTGGGCCGGCCTGCCTTGCGCGGCCGAGGCGGCCGCTGCCACGGCCTCGGCGCCGGCGCGCTCCGACGCCCATTGCGTCGACGGCGCCGCGCTGATCCCGGCCATCATCATGAACGTGCAGCGCCAGCCGGGTGCGAACGTCATCGGCACGGTCGACGCCATCAAGAAGCAGCTGCCGACGCTGCAGGGCGGCCTGCCCGCCGGCGTGCGCATCGACGTGCTGGCCGACCGCACCAAGGGCATCCGGGCCTCGGTCGAGCATGTCGAGATGGAGCTCGTGCTGGCCGTGGTGCTGGTGGTGCTGGTCATCTTCGCCTTCCTGGGCGACCTGCGCGCCACCGTCATCGCCAGCATCGCGGTGCCGATCTCGCTCGTCGGCACCTTCGGGCTCATGTACCTGCTGGGCTACAGCCTGAACAACCTGAGCCTGATGGCGCTGACCATCGCCACCGGCTTCGTCGTCGACGACGCCATCGTGATGATCGAGAACATCGCGCGCTACCTGGAAGAGGGCGAGAAGCCGATGCGCGCGGCGCTGAAGGGGGCGACGCAGATCGGCTTCACCATCATCTCGCTGACGGTGTCGCTGATCGCGGTGCTGATCCCGCTGCTGTTCATGGGCGACGTCATCGGCCGCCTGTTCCGCGAGTTCGCGGTTACGCTGGCCATCACCATCATCATCTCGGCGGTGGTCTCGCTGACGCTGGTGCCGATGATGTCGGCGCGCTGGCTGAAGTCCAGCCACGAAGGGCGCCAGGACGATGCGGCGCCGTCGCGCACGCAGCGCTTCTTCGCCCGCCTGATGGACGGCTACGACGGCATGCTGCTGTGGGTCATCGACCACCGCGTGACGACGCTGCTGGTGGCGCTGGCGACCTTCGTCGTCACCGTGCTGCTCTACATCACCATCCCCAAGGGCCTGTTCCCGACCCAGGACACGGGCCAGCTGCAGGCGCGCGTGCAGGCGGCGCAGGACGTGTCGTACGCGCGCATGGCGCAGCTGCAGGGCGCGGCGGCGAGGGCCATCCTGGCCGACCCGGCGGTGGAGAACCTGAGCTCCTTCGTCGGCGTCGACGCCGCCAACAACACCATGCTGCAGACCGGCAGCATGCTCATCAACCTGAAAGCTTCGCATGGCCGCCAGGCCGATGTGATGCAGCGGCTGCGCGACCGCGTCGCCGCGGTGGCGGGCGTGAACCTGTCGCTGCAGCCGACGCAGGACCTGACCATCGACGCCGAGACCGGGCCGACCGAGTTCCGGGTCTCGCTGGAAGGGGTCAGCGGCGCCGAGATCACGCAGTGGATGGGCAAGCTGGTCGACCGCCTGCAGACGGTGCCACAGGTGCGCAATGCCAGCAGCGACGCCGGCGCGCAGGGCCTGGCGACCTTCATCAACGTCAACCGCGACACCGCGTCGCGGCTGGGCATCAGCGCCAGTTCCGTCGACGACGCGCTGTACAGCGCCTTCGGCCAGCGCATCGTCTCGACCATCTTCACCGACACCAACCAGTACCGCGTCATCCTGGAAGCGCAGCCCGGCCTGGCCCTGGACGCCGCCGGCGTGGGCAAGCTCAACCTGATGTCGGGCAGCGGCAAGCCGACGCCGCTGGCTGCCTTCGCCGAGATCAAGGAACAGCCCGCGCCGCTGCAGATCACCCACGTCGGCCAGTACCCGGCAAGCACGCTGAACTTCGACACCGCGCCCGGCGTCGCCCTGGGCCAGGCCGTCGACGCGATACGCGCCGCGGCCAGGGACATCGGCATGCCGGCGACCGTCACCATGACCTTCCTCGGCGCCTCGGGCGCCTACGAGAAGTCGCTGTCCAACCAGCTCTGGCTGATCCTGGCCGCGGTGGTCTGCGTCTACATCGTGCTGGGCGTGCTCTACGAGAGCTACGTGCACCCGCTGACCATCCTCTCCACGCTGCCCTCGGCCGGCGTCGGCGCGCTGCTGGCGCTGATCGTCAGCGGCAACGACCTCGGCGTCATCGGCATCATCGGCATCATCCTGCTCATCGGCATCGTGAAGAAGAACGCGATCATGATGATCGACTTCGCCATCGACGCCGAGCGCAACCAGGGGATGAGCGCGCGCGACGCCATCCACCAGGCCGCCAAGCTGCGCCTGCGGCCGATCCTGATGACGACCTTCGCCGCCTTGGGCGCCGCCATTCCGCTGATGGTCAGCTGGGGCGACGGCGCCGAACTGCGGCGGCCGCTGGGCCTGGCGATCTTCGGTGGCCTGCTCGTCAGCCAGCTGCTGACCCTCTTCACGACGCCGGTGATCTACCTCGCCTTCGACCGCCTGGGCGGCGGCGCGAAGGCACCGCTGAACCTCGATGAAGACGAAGGCGAGGGCGCAGCCGGGCCCTCGGTGGAGCGCGCGACGTGAACCTGTCGGGCCCCTTCGTCAGGCGCCCCATCGGCACCGCGCTGCTGACGGTGGGCATTGCGCTGGCGGGCATCGGCGGCTTCTTCGCGCTGCCGGTGTCGCCGCTGCCGCAGATCGACCTGCCGGTGGTGCAGGTCAACGCCAACATCCCCGGCGCCAGCCCCGACACCATGGCCACCAGCGTGGCCACGCCGCTGGAACGCCACCTCGGCACCATCGCCGGCGTCAACGAGATCACCTCGTCCAGCTCGACCGGCTCGACGCGGGTGACGCTGCAGTTCGACCTCAGCCGCGACATCGACGGTGCGGCGCGCGACGTCCAGGCCGCCATCAACGCCTCGCGGGTGGACCTGCCGAGCACGTTGCGCAGCAACCCGACCTACCGCAAGGCCAACCCGGCGGCGGCGCCGGTGATGATCCTGGCGCTGACCAGCCAGACCAAGACGCCGGGGCAGATCTACGACCAGGTCAGCAACACCATCAACCAGCGTCTGCTGCAGGTCAGCGGCGTCGGCGACGTGCAGATCGGTGGCGGCTCGCTGCCGGCGGTGCGCATCGAGCTCAAGCCCTTCGCGCTGAACCGGTACGGCATCAGCACCGAGGACGTGCGCGCCGCCATCCAGGCGAGCAACGCCAACCGGCCCAAGGGCATCGTGCAGAGCGAGCAGCGCCGGCTGCAGATCTACACCCAGACCCCGGGCCTGCGCGCCAGCGACTACGCACCCATGGTCATCGCCTGGCGCAACGGCGCCGCGGTGCGGCTGCAGGACGTGGCCGACGTCGTCGACGGCGTCGAGGACACGCGCACCCTGGGCCTGTTCAACGGCCAGCGCGCCATCGTCGTGCTCGTGATCTGCCAGCCTTCGGCCAACGTGGTGGCCACGGTCGATGCCATCCGCGCCATGCTGCCGGCGCTGCAGGCCGACCTGCCGGCCGACGTCCAGCTGAGCGTGGCGATGGACCGCACCACGTCCATCCGCGCCTCGCTGAAGGAGGTGGAGCTGACGCTCATCGTCTCGGTCATCCTGGTCGTGCTGGTGGTCAGCCTCTTCCTGCGCAGCCTGCGCGCCACGCTGGTGCCGGCGGTGGCCACGGTGGCGGCGCTGCTGGGCACCTTCGGCGTCATCTACCTGCTCGGCTTCAGCCTCAACAACCTGAGCCTGATGGCGCTGACGGTGGCCACCGGCTTCGTGGTCGATGACGCCATCGTCGTGCTCGAGAACACCAGCCGCCACATCGAGTCGGGCATGACGCGCATGAAGGCGGCGCTGCTCGGCGCGCGCGAGGTCGGCTTCACGGTGGTGTCGATCAGCCTGTCGCTGGTGGCCGTCTTCATCCCGCTGCTGTTCATGGGCGGCCAGGCCGGGCGGCTGTTCCGCGAGTTCGCGGTCACGCTGTCGGTGGCCGTCATCATCTCGCTGGTGCTGTCGCTGACGACGACGCCGATGATGTGCGCGTGGATCCTCAAGCCCGGAGGCGCCGCCGTCGCGCAAGAGCGGCCCGGCTGGCTGGCACGCCAGTCCGAGCGCGGCTACGCCTGGGTGCTGGCGACCTACGCCCGCACGCTGGACTGGGCGCTGGCGAGCAAGGGCCTGGTGATGGCGATCCTGCTCGCCGTGGTGGTGCTCAACGGCTACCTCTACGTCGCCGCACCGAAGAGCCTGTTCCCGCAGCAGGACACCGGGCAGCTCGCCGGCGGCCTGAGCGCCGACCAGAGCATCTCCAGCAAGGCCATGGGCGAGAAGCTGCGCCAGGTGATGGACATCGTGCGTGCCGATCCGGCGGTCGCCACCGTGGTCGGCTTCACCGGCGGCGGCCGCGCCGGCGGCGGCTTCATGTTCGTCACGCTCAAGCCGGCATCCGAGCGCACCGACAAGGGCCTGGCCGTGATCGCGCGGCTGCGCCCGCAGCTGGCGCGCGTGACCGGGCTGCAGCTGTTCCTGAACCCGGTGCAGGACTTCCGCAGCGGCGGCCGCCAGAGCAACGCCACCTACCAGTACACGCTCAAGGGCGACAGCACGGCGACGCTGCGCGAATGGTCGGCCAAGCTGCTGGCCGAGCTGAAGAAGCACCCCGAGGTCACCGACCTCGACAGCGACCAGCAGGAGAACGGCGTCGAGAGCAACGTCACCGTCGACGCCAACGCCGCCGGCCGCCTGGGCATCACCAACACCGCCGTCGACGCCGCGCTGTACAACGCCTTCGGCCAGCGCCAGGTGGCGGTGATCTACACCGAGCTCAACCAGTACCACGTGGTGATGGAATGGGCGCCGCCCTACACGCTGAGCCCGAACGCGCTGACCGACATCTACGTGCCGGGAACCCGCCTGGTCAGCAACGGCGGCAAGCTGGTGAGCGTGGAGAGCGCCGCCGGCGCCGCGGCCAACGCGTCCGCCACGGTGCCGGTGTCGCCCAACCCGGCGCTGCGCAACGCCAGCAGCGGCAACGTGCTGAGCAACGCGCCCGACAGCATGGTGCCGCTGTCGACCATCGCCAGCATCAAGGAGCGCGCCACCGCGACCTCGGTCAACCACCAGGACACCGAGCTCGCGACGACGATCTCCTTCAACCTCGCCGACGGCATCACCCTGAGCGAAGTGCGGGACGTCATCAAGCAGGCCGAGGCCGACATCGCCATGCCCAGCAGCGTGCGCGGCGAGTTCGCCGGCACGGCGCTGCTGGCGCAGCAGAACAACAGCCAGCAGCTGCTGCTGATCGTGGCCGCGCTGGTGGTCATCTACATCGTGCTGGGCATCCTCTACGAAAGCCTCATCCACCCCATCACGGTGCTGTCGACGCTGCCCTCGGCCGGCGTCGGCGCGGTGCTGGCGCTGCTGATGTTCCGCATGGACTTCTCGCTCATCGCGCTGATCGGCGTCTTCCTGCTCATCGGCATCGTGAAGAAGAACGCCATCCTCATCATCGACTTCGCGCTCGAGGCCGAGCGCGCCCGCGGCCTCACGGCGCTGGAGGCCGTGCGCGAGGCCTGCATGCTGCGCTTCCGCCCCATCCTGATGACGACGCTGGCCGCCGCCCTGGGCGCGCTGCCGCTGGCCATTGGCTTCGGCGAGGGCGCCGAGCTGCGCCAGCCGCTGGGCGTGGCCATCGTCGGCGGCCTCATCGCCAGCCAGTTGCTGACGCTGCTGACCACGCCGGTCGTCTACATGGTGCTGGACAAGCTGCGCCGCCGCGGCGGCGACGAGCGCCACCTGAGCCGTGCTGGCGGCGACGCGTTGCAGAACCCCCAAACCGCATGAAGAAACGCCACCTGCCCACCCACCGCCCGCGGCCGCTGGCCGCGCTGCTGGCCGTCATGCTGACGGCCTGTGCGTCGACACCGCCGCCCTATGCGCCGCCGAGTGCCGCCGCCCCGGCGTCTTTCAAGGAAGCCCCCGCCGCCGATGCGACCTGGTTCCCGGCCGCCCCGGCCGACGCGCTGGACCGCGGCCCGTGGTGGCAGCTGTTCGGCGACCCCACCCTGACGGCGCTGGTCGAGCAGGTCGAGGTGTCGAACCAGACCGTCGCCGCCGCGGTGGCCAACTATGCCCAGGCGCAGGCCCTGGTGCGGCAGGACCGCGCGGCGCTGTTCCCTTCCGTCAACCTGGACGGCAGCGCCAGCCGCGGTGGCGGCCCGGCGTCGGCGGGCAAGCCGGTCAGTTCGCAGCTGAGCCTGGGCGCGAGCTGGGAGCCCGACCTCTGGGGTGTGCTGCGCCAGGGCGTGTCCAGTGTGCAGGCCAGCGCCCAGATCAGCGCCGCCAACCTGGCCGCGGCGCGGCTGTCGGCGCAGGCCGCGCTGGCCACCGACTACTTCTCGCTGCGCGAGGCCGACAACGAGATCGCGCTGCTCGGCGCCGCGGTCGCGGCCTACGAGCGTTCGCTGCGCATCACGCGCAACCAGTACGACGCCGGCATCGCGCAGCGCACCGACGTGCTGCAGGCGCAGACGCAGCTGGAGACGACGCGCGCCAACCTCACCGCCATGCGTGCCCAGCGGGCCAACCTGGAACATGCCATCGCGCTGCTGGTGGGAAAGGCGCCGGGCGAGTTCAGCGTTGCCGTCGCCGACTGGAAGGCCAGCGTGCCCGGCGTGCCGCTGGTGCTGCCTTCCGACCTGCTGCAGCGCCGGCCCGACATCGCCGCCGCCGAGCGCGCGGTGGCGGTGGCCAACGCCAACATCGGTATCCAGCGCGCGGCCTACTTTCCGAGCATGTCGCTGTCGGCGTCGGCCGGGGGCACCGGCAGCAGCCTGGCCAGCCTGTTCAGGTCGTCGGCCAACCTGTGGTCGCTGGGCTTGTCGGCGTCGCAGACGATCTTCGACGCCGGCGCCATCAAGGCGCGTGTCGAAGGTGCCGAGGCGGCCCGCGACGCGGCGGTGGCCAACTACCGCCAGGCGGTGCTCAACGCCTTCGGTGCCGTCGAGGACCAGCTCGCCACCAGCCACTCGCTGGCCGAGCAGGAAGGCCAGCGCCGCGCCGCGTCGGCCGACGCCGACCGCAGCGAGCAGCTGACGCTGAACCAGTACCTGCAGGGCCAGGTGCCCTACACCAGCGTCGTGACCGCGCAGGTGACGGCGCTGAGCGCGCGCCAGACGCTGTCGCAGCTGATGTCCAGCCGCCAGGCTTCGGCGATCGCCCTCATCCAGGCCCTGGGCGGCGGCTGGCACATGCCCGCAGCCGCAGAAGCGAAAACGCCGCGCTGAAGGGCGCGGCGCCGGGCCGGCGCGGCCGGCGGGCCGCGCGGGTGCGGGTGGCTACCAGCCGCGGCGCCAGTAGCCGCCGCCGATGACGATGCGCGGCACCACCGCGACCGCCGGGGCGGCGTAGACGTAGGGCGAGGCCACCGGGGTCGGCGCGTAGGCCACCGTGGTGGCTGCCGGCACGGGGTCCGCGAGCGCTGCCACCGGCGTCACCACCGTGGCGCCGCTGTTCATCGCGACGCCGACGTTGAGCTCGATCCTGTCGCCGGCCGGCGGCTGCGCCAGGCGCGAGGTGTAGCGCTGGCCGTTGTAGTCGTAGCTGACGTCGTAGCCGACGACGCGGTTCTCGACGCGGCTGACGGTGCGGCAGTTGCGCAGCGTGGTCGCCACCGGCGGCGTGTTGGCGGCCTCGACGTTGTTGCCGATGACCGAGCCGGCGACCACGCCGACCGCGGTGGAAGCAGCGCGGCCGAAGCCGCTGCCGAGGTTGCTGCCGACCGCGCCGCCAACGAGGGCGCCGATGAGCGCACCGGCGCCGCTGGGCGCCTGCTGCACCTGGGCCGGCTGGTCGTAGCACTGCTGCTGCGGCACCGTGACCTGCATCAGCACGGGGGTCGATGAAACAAGCTGGCCGAACTCGGCGGCCTGGGCGGCGCCACAGGCCGCGGCGAGGCCGGCGATGACGAAGGGGATGCGGTACTTCATGAGCGGACTCCTTGGTCTGGATGTCGGAATGGTGCTGACAGCAAGTTGCCGCTGTGTTTCAGCGCAGCGATGCTCCCGCGACGGCTGTCACGGAAGGCATCCGCCGTGGCACCGGCCCTGCGCCAGGCCCTGCGTAGACTAACGCCGCAAATGGCCGTGGTTCCATGGCCATCGACGGGGGAGGGCTGCGGCGTGCCGCAGCGCTCGAAAGGGAGCGCAATGGACTGGAAATCTGCCGCCGGGCTGCTGTGCCTGGCCGGAGTCGCGGCTGCGGCCTGGTGGTATCGCGAGGCGCTGGGCTTGCCCGGCGCCGACAGGTCGGCCGCCGCCGTGCCATCGGCTGCGGAGGCCGGGCTGCGCAAGTGCCAGGCCGCCGGCCGCGTGCTCTACACCAACGGGTCCTGCCCGGCGGGCAGCCGCGAGCAGGGGGTCGACGGCGGCACGGTCAGCGTCGTCGCCGTCCCCCGCACGGCGCCTGCGCCCGCGGCGGCGGCCTCGCGGCTGCCGAACGTGCGCGACCTTCTGCAGGGCGACGCTGGCGTCGACATCAAGGAAAGACGCATGGAAGAGGTGATCGGCCGATGAACGCCACGCATGCGTCGCCAGGGAACCCCGAGAGCGCTGGCCTGCTCGCTGCCCATGGGCAGCACGGCTTGTCGATGGCAGGCAGTTTCTGGTGGCGCTTCGTGCTGCCGTTGGGCGGCCTGCTGCTGCTGGCCGACGGGCTCGCGAGCTGGCTCGCGATCGAGGGCAGCCACGCGCGGGTCGTGGCCCTGGCCTTGCTCGTGGCCTGGCCGCTGCTGATCGCGGTGGCGGTGTGGGGCGGCGTGGGAACCTTGCGCGCGGCCTCGGCCCAGGCACGGGCTGGCGGCCGCGCGGGGTCCGTCATGGCCGTGCGCGCTGGCGTGGCGCTGGGGGTGCTGGTCCTGCTGGCATCGCTGGTGCTGGTGGCCGGGCCGCAGTTCGGCCCATGGTGGGCGCTGTCCAGCGGCCACGAGCCCCTGGGCGACGTTCAGGTCCGGCCTTCCCCCGACGGCCGACGCCTGCGCCTGCAAGGCGCCATCGGCGAGGGCGCGGCGGCGCGCCTGGCGCAGGCCCTTGCGGCGGCGCCTGGCGTCTACCTGCTGGAGCTGGACGCCCCCGCCGGCCGCCACGCCGAGGGCCGCGCCCTGGCCGTGCTGGTGCAGGCCCGCAGGCTGCAGACGCGCGTCGTCGGCGCCTGCGACAACGCCTGCCTCGCGGTCTTCATGGCGGGCAGCGCCCGGCAGGTGGCCGCGGGTGGCCGGCTGGTGCTGAACCGCTGGCCGAGCGGTGCGGCCAACCCGCTGTTCGGTGCCGTGGCGCGGCACTGGCAGGCCGGCGAGCTGCGCCGCCTGGGCCTGCCCGAGGCGGCGATCGTCAAGGCCATGGCAACGACCGCCGGCCACCCCTGGGTGCTGGAGGCCGACGAGCTGCTGGCCCACGGGCTCGTCGGCGTACCCGGCCGGCCGCTGGACGTGCCGCTGCCGCCGACCGGCAGCGGCGAGCTGCAGGACTACCTCGACGCGCTGGCCAGCCACCCGGCGTGGCGCGCCTTCGAGGCCTACCGGCGCGACACCATCGCCGCCGCGGGCCAGGCCCTGGCCGATGCGCGCGCCCAGGCTGGCAGCGACGATGCGGCGCAAGTGGCCGCGCAGCGCACCGTGCAGGCGATGCTGCCCGACCTGGTCCGCCATGCCGGGCCGGCGCTGCGCGAGCAGTACGTGGCGCTGCTGCAGCTGCAGCTCGAGGGCGCGAAGGCGCTAGGCGTGGAAGCCTGCAGCGCCGTGCTGGCCGGCGATGCGGCGGCGCGGCGCGGGCTGCCGGCGCCAGCGCCGGAACAGGAGACCGACTGGCTGCTGGCCGCCGCGGCCGAGCCGTCGCCGGCGCCGCCGCGCCCGCTGACGGCGCTGGAAAGCGAGGTCCTGCGCCATGCCCTGGGCGAGCGCGCAGCGCCCCTGCTGGGTGCGATCCGCCACCTGCCCCGGGGCGACGGCCGGGCCAGCGACTGCGAGCGCGCGTCGGCGCTCATCGCCGACGTGCTGCGGCTGCCGGCGCCCGAACGCCGCCTGGCCGTGCGACTGATGTTCGACCGCGGCTGAGGCTGAACCTCAGACGCGCTCGAGCACCACCGCAATGCCTTGGCCGACGCCAATGCACATCGTGCACAGCGCGTAGCGCCCCCCTCGGCCGCCGTTCATGCGGTGCAGCTGGTTGACCGCCGTCGTCGCCAGCCGCGCGCCGCTGGCGCCCAGCGGGTGGCCCAGCGCGATGGCGCCGCCGTTGGGGTTGACGCGCGGGTCGTCGTCGGCCAGTCCGAGGTCGCGCAGCACCGCCAGGCCCTGCGCGGCGAAGGCTTCGTTGAGCTCGATCACGTCCATCTGCGCCAGGGTCAGCCCGGTCAGCTCCAGCACCTTGCGCGTGGCCGGCGCCGGGCCGATGCCCATCACCCGCGGCGCGACGCCGGCGGTGGCCATGCCGACGACGCGGGCGCGCGGTGTCAGGCCATGGCGTGCCGCGGCGGCCTCGCTGGCCAGCAGCAGTGCGCAGGCGCCGTCGTTGACGCCGCTGGCGTTGCCGGCCGTCACCGTGCCGTCGGGGCGCACCACGCCCTTGAGCCTGGCCAGCGCTTCCAGGCTGGTCTCGCGCGGGTGCTCGTCCCTGCTCACGACGACGGGCTCGCCCTTCTTCTGCGGCAGCGTCACGGGCACGATCTCGGCGTCGAAGAAGCCGGCCTGCTGCGCCGCCACGGCCTTGCGCTGGCTGGCCAGGGCCATGCGGTCCTGCGCCTCGCGCTCGATGCGGTATTCGGTGGCCACGTTCTCGGCCGTCTCGGGCATCGAGTCGACGCCGTACTGTTCCTTCATCAGCCTGTTGACGAAGCGCCAGCCGATGGTGGTGTCGTAGACCGCGTTGCTGCGGCTGAAGGCGGTCTCGGCCTTCGGCATCACGAAGGGCGCGCGGCTCATGCTCTCGACGCCGCCGGCGATCATCAGCTGCGCCTCGCCGGCGCGGATGGCGCGGGCCGCGCTGCCCACCGCGTCCAGGCCCGAGCCGCAGAGGCGGTTGATCGTCGCCCCGGGCACGGCGATCGGCAGCCCGGCCAGCAGCGCGGCCATGCGGGCGACGTTGCGGTTGTCCTCGCCGGCCTGGTTGGCGCAGCCGTAGAGCACGTCGCCGACGGCGGCCCAGTCGAGCTTCGGATGTCGCTGCATCAGCGCACGCAGGGGGAGGGCGCCGAGGTCGTCGGTGCGCACGGAAGCCAGTGCGCCGCCGTAGCGGCCGAAGGGCGTGCGGATGGCGTCGCAGATGTAGGCGTGGGTCACAGGCGTTCTCACTGGGGTGCGGCGGCGAGTCTTCGCAGCCAGGGGCTGACACGGTAGCGCTCGCCGCGGTATTGCGCATCGAGGGCGTCGACGAGCGCCGCGATCTCGCCGGCGCTCCAGCGCGCGAGCCACTCGAAGGGGCCTGCGGGGTAGTTGACGCCAAGCTTCATCGCGTCGTCGGCGCCTGCGGTCGTGCACACGCCTTGCAGCACGGCATCGGCCGCTTCGTTGACGAGCATGGCCACGGTGCGCGCGGCGACGAGGCCGGGCGTGTCTTCGACGCGCTGCGGCTTGAAGCCCAGGGCGGCCAGCCAGGCGCCGGCCTGCGTGCGCCAGCCGGGCCCGGCGGCGTCGGCCACGGCGTAGGCCAGTGCCGTGCCGGGCGGCGCGGGCAGCAGCAGCGGGCGGTCGAACACCGCCGTGTCGGCGCGGCCGCTGGTGGCCGCCAGGGCGCCCGCCGTGCGGCCGTCCGTGAGCATCAGGCGGGCCTCGTCGACGGCCAGGCCGGTCCAGCCGCTGTCACGCACGCGTGCCGGGCCCCAGCCTTGCGGCGCCAAGGCCCGGGTCGCGGCCTGTTCCAGGTGGTCGGCGATGGCGCCGTCGCCATGCACCACCACCTCGCGCGCCGTGGCCGGCGCCTCGTGCACGGCCACCGGCAGCGCGCCAGCACCCGCGGGGTAGCGGTAGAAGCCGCGCCCGCTCTTGCGTCCGAGCAGGCCGCCGTCGACCATCTCGCGCTGCACCAGCGAAGGCTGGTAGCGCTTGTCCTGGAAGTTGGCGTCGTAGACCGACTGCGTGACGGCGAAGTTGGTGTCGTGGCCGATCAGGTCCATCAGCTCGCAGGGGCCCATCCGGAAGCCGGCGCCGCGCAGGCAGGCGTCGATGACCTGTGGCGTCGCGGCCTGCTCCAGCAGAAGCGCCAGCGTTTCGGCGTAGTAGGGCCGCGCGATGCGGTTGACGATGAAGCCCGGCGTGCTGCGCGCATGCACCGGCACCTTGCCCCAGGCACGGCCGAGATCGAAGATGGCCTGCGCCACGGCGGGCTCGGTGTGCAGGCCCGAGACCACCTCGACCAGCTTCATCAGCGGCACCGGGTTGAAGAAGTGCATGCCGACGAGCCGGCCCGGGTGCGCCAGCCCGTTCGCCAGCGCGGTGACCGAGATCGACGAGGTGTTGGTGGCCAGCACGCAGTCGGCGGCAAGCAGCGCTTCCAGCTGCCTGAACAGCGCGCGCTTGGCCGCCAGGTCTTCGACGATGGCCTCGACCACCAGGCCCGCGCCCTGCGCGGCCTCGAGTGCGGCGATGGGCGTGATGCGCGACAGCGTGGCCTGGGCCGCGGCGGCATCCAGCCTGCCCTTTCCCACCAGGCCGTCGAAGGTGCCGGCGAGCTTGCTGCAGGCCTGGGCCGCCGCGCCTTCGCGGGCGTCGAAGAGCATCACCGGGTGACCGGCCTGCGCCGCCACCTGCGCGATGCCCGCGCCCATGATGCCGGCGCCGATGACCAGCATCGGCGCGCCTTCCAGCTTGTTGGTCGTCATCGCGGTATCCAGGATGCGGGCCGCTTGCCCAGGAAGGCGGCGAAGCCTTCGCGCGCCTCGTCGGTGCCGCGCACGCGGCTGATCGTTTGCGCGGTGAGCTCGATGACCTCGGGCGTCACCGGCCCGACCTCGAGCTGCGCGAAGAGCCGCTTGATCTCGCGCTGCGCAGCCGGCCCTCCGGCCAGCAGTGCCACCGAGGCGGCATCGACCGCGGCGTCGAGCGCGTCGGCCGCCACGACCTTCTGCACGAGGCCGATCTGAAGCGCCTCGGCGGCACCGATGCGTTCGGTCGTCAGCGCCAGCCGCCGCGCCTGCCGCTTGCCGACGGCGTTGGTGACGTAGGGGCCGATGACCGCGGGCAGGATGCCGAAGCGGGCCTCGCTGACCGAGAAGCTGGCGTCGGCGGACGCGATGGCGATGTCGCACGCACAGGCCAGGCCGACGCCGCCGCCCAGCGCCGCGCCCTGGATGCGCGCCACCGTGGGCTTGGGTGCGGTCTCGATGCGCGCCAGCATGGCGGCGAAGCGGCGTGCGTCCTGCAGGTTCCAGTCCAGCGTCGCCGTGCTGGCGCGCTGCATCCACTGCAAGTCGGCACCGGCGCTGAAGTGCTTGCCCTCGCCGGCGAGCACGATCACCCGCACGGCGGGGTCTTCGATGAGCTTCGCGAAGGCGGCGTCGAGCTCGCCGATCATCGCTTCGTCGAAGGCGTTGAAGACGGCGGACCGGGCCATCGTCACCTGGGCCACCCCGGGCTGGCGGGTGCTGAGCTTCAAGGTTTGCATCAATAGGTCTCCAGGTGCAGCCGGCCTTCGCGCTTCAGCGCCGCGCCCACCGTGTCCCAGCCCAGGCCCGCCTGCTGGGCAACGTCGCGCAGCGCCAGCACCACGCCTTCCTCCATCGCCTTCAGCCCGCAGACGTAGAAGTAGGCGTTGGGGTCGGCGAGCAGCCGGCCCAGGTCGGCGGCGCGTTCGCGCATCGCGTCCTGCACGTAGCGCTTCGGCGCACCGGGCGTGCGGCTGAAGGCGAAGTTGATGTCGATGAAGTCCTTGGGCAGGTTCTGCAGCGGCCCGAAATAAGGCAGCTCTTCCTTCGTGCGCGCGCCGAAGAACAGCATCAGCTTGCCGCCCTCGAACTTGCCGGAGCTGCGCAGGCGCCTCCGCCATTCGGTCATCGCCCGCATCGGCGCGCTGCCGGTGCCGGTGCAGATCATCACGATGTGGCTCTTCGGGTGGTTGGGCATCAGGAAGCTGGTGCCGAAGGGGCCGATGACCTGCACCTTGTCGCCCACCTGCAGGTCGCACAGGTAGTTGCTGGCGACGCCGCGCACGGCTCTGCCCTGGTGGTCTTCGAGCACGCGCTTGATGGTCAGGCTGACGTTGTTGTAGCCCGGCCGCTCGCCGTTGCGCGGGCTGGCGATGCTGTACTGGCGCGGGTGGTGGGCGCGCCCTGCCGCATCGGTGCCCGGTGGCACGATGGCGATGGACTGGCCTTCGAGCACCGGGAAGGGCATGGCGCCGAAGTCCAGCATCAGGTGGTGGGTGTCGTACTCGCGGCCGACCTGGGTCACGCGCACGTTGCCGACCACGGTGGCGGTGACGACCTTCTCCGCCGCCTTCGGGCCGTACAGATTCGTGTAGGCATGCGCGGCCGACCAGGGCGGCAGCGTGGCGCCGTACTGGGCGCTGTTGAACGCGGTCTCGCCGGAGTTCGCCGAGGGCAAGGCAGGCGCCACGGGTTCCTCGACAGGCACGGCGTCGGCAGCGACGCCGGAAGCCGCCATCTGCTCGGCGGTCAGCTCGGCCGGCAGGCTCTCCCAGCCCAGCTGCGCCGCCACGCTGTAGGCCACCACGCGCGGCATCGTGCGCCAGTTGTCGATGCTGCCGGTGGGGCAGGGTGGCACGCAGGCCATGCACAGGTTGCACTTGTCGGCGTCGACGACGTAGTTGCGGTCGTCGTGCGTGATCGCGCCCACCGGGCAGGTGGCTTCGCAGGTGTTGCAGCGGATGCAGATCTCGGGGTCGATCAGGTGCTGCCTGATCACTGCCGTGTCGGCCATGTCCATGGCGTGTCTCCTTGTGCCGAGGGGGCCTCGCGGCCCCCTCCTTCATGCCGCGCGAGCCGCGAGGTTAAGCGAAGCGGACGTATTCGAAGTCGACCGGCTGGCGGTTGATGCCCATGACAGGGGGCGCGATCCAGTTGGCGAACTTGCCGGGTTCCACCACACGGCCCATCAGGCTGCGAACGAAGGCGCGGTCGGAAGCGCTCGGCAGCCACTGGTCGACATGCGCGGCCCATTCGGCCTCGCTCACCACCTCGCCGTTGGGCGCCACCTTCACGCCGGCCAGCGCGCCGATGCTGCGGTGGAAGGCCTTGTGCGGCGTCTTCAGCCGGAAGGGGATGCCGGCCTTCTCGATGACCTTGTTCCAGCGTTCGACGCCGGCGATGCTGTCCTTGATGTAGTCGTCGCGCAGCACCTCGTTCAGGGCGTTGAGCATCGGCACCTCGCGCTCGACCAGCTGGCCGTTCACGGCATTCAGCACCTTGTAGGTCTGGCCCTTGAGCAGATGGTCGTCGTTGCGCTTGCCTTCCTCGTAGCGGCCCTTCAGGCCGGTGCTGTAGAAGGTGGCGGCGTTGCTGCTCTCGTCGGCGCCGAAGAGGTCGATGGTGACGCTGAAGTGGAAGTTCAGGTAGCGCTGCAGCGTCGGCAGGTCGATGACACCGGCGGCACGCAGCTTCGCGGGGTCGTCGGTCTTCAGCTCGTTCATCGCCGCGCAGGTGCGCTGGATGACGCGGCCGACACCGCTCTCGCCGACGAACATGTGGTGCGCTTCTTCGGTGAGCATGAACTTGGTCGTGCGCGCCAGCGGGTCGAAGCTGCTCTCGGCCAGCGCGCAGAGCTGGAACTTGCCGTCCCGGTCCGTGAAGTAGGTGAACATGAAGAAGCTCAGCCAGTCGGGCGTTTCTTCATTGAAGGCCTGCAGGATGCGCGGGTTGTCCTGCTGGCCGCTGCGCCGTTCCAGCAGCGCCTCGCCTTCCTCGCGGCCGTCGCGGCCGAAGTACTTGTGCAGCAGGTAGACCATGGCCCACAGGTGGCGGCCTTCCTCCACATTGACCTGGAAGAGGTTGCGCAGGTCGTACTGGCTGGGCGCGGTCAGGCCCAGGTGTCGCTGCTGCTCGACGCTGGCCGGTTCGGTGTCGCCCTGGGTGACGATGATGCGGCGCAGGTTGGCGCGGTACTCGCCGGGGATGTCCTGCCAGGCGGCCTCGCCCTTGTGGTCGCCGAAATGGATCTTGCGGTCCTTCTCGGCCGGGTTCAGGAAGATGCCCCAGCGGTAGTCGGGCATCTTCACGTGGCCGAACTGCGCCCAGCCCTGCGGGTCGACGCTGACCGCGGTGCGCAGGTAGACGTCGAAGTTCTGGCTGCCGTCGGGGCCCATGTCGGCCCACCAGCTCAGGTAGTTGGGCTGCCATTGCTCGAGCGCGCGCTGCAGCGTGCGGTCCTCGGACAGGTTGACGTTGTTGGGGATCTTGTCGCTGTAGTCGATGCTGCTCATGCTGTCTGCTCCAGGGTGTGCTTCTTTAGACGCGGGTCCAGTCGAAGGCGGCTTTGTCGCCCTTGCCGTAGACCTTCAGCGCGCCCTTTTCGCCGACGGCGTTGGGGCGCTGGAAGATCCAGTTCTGCCAGGCCGTCAGGCGTCCGAAGACGCGGGTGAACATGTTCTCGGGGCCGTTGAAGCGCAGGTTGGCTTCCATGCCCGTCAGCGCGTCGGGCGACATCGCAACGCGTTCCTCGATGGCGATGCGCACCTCGTCGGACCAGTCGATGTCGTCGGGGTTGCTGGTGACCAGGCCGAGCTTGAAGGCGGCGTCGGCGTCCAGCGGCTGGTTCAGCGCAGCGCGCAGGGCGGCCAGCGCGTTCGCGTCGCCGTAGAAGCGGCGCTGCAGCCGGCTCTGGCCGGTGATCATCGGGTAGAGGCCGAAGTTGGCTTCGCTGACGGCGACCTTGGGCGTGCGGGCCGCATCGTCGGGCAGGATCAGCATGTAGCTGCGGTCGCAGGCCAGCGCCAGTTCGAGGAAGCTGCCTGCGAAGCAGGAGCCGGGCTCGATGAGCGCGAACAGGCTGCGTGAGGAGACGTCCAGGCGGCTGAAGGTGCGGCGCAGCAGGCCGGTGGTCTCGCGCACCAGCCAGTGGCCCCGGTGCGCCAGCAGCGTCGCGTCCATCGCCAGCACCGCGGCGGCGTCGCCTTCGGTCTTGATGAGCCAGGTGCCGATCTCGAGCTCGTTGGTGCGCATCTCGAGGATGGCGTCTTCCAGTTCGCGCGCCAGCGCCAGCGGGTACCAGGCGGCGCCCAGGGCCTCGATGGCGGCCGTGTCGGCGGGCTGCGTGCCGGTGGGGCCCTTGACGGTCCAGGTGGCGGTGCGCTTGGCGCGGTCGATCTCGACCACCACGTTCGGGTAGCGCAGCGCGTCGGCCTCCACCGTGCGCTGCAGCGGCGTCAGCACGGCGCCCCTTGCGCCGGCAGGGCGGTCGCTCAGCTTCGCCAGTTCCAGAGCCCGTTCCTGCACCTTGGCCGCGAACACCGCCGGCTTGGCGATGTCGTCGACCAGCTTCCAGTCCTTGGCCTTCTGGCCGCGCACGCCTTCGGTGGTGGTGCAGAAGATGTCGGCCAGGTCGTGGCGCACCTGGCGCTTGTCGGTGACGCGGGTGAGTCCGCCGGTGCCGGGCAGCACGCCCAGCAGCGGCACCTCGGGCAGGCTGACGGCGCTGCTGCGGTCGTCGACGAGGATGATCTCGTCGCAGGCCAGCGCCAGCTCGTAGCCGCCGCCGGCGCAGGCGCCATTCACCGCGGCCAGGAACTTCAGGCCGCTGTGGGCGCTGCTGTCCTCGAAGCCGTTGCGCGTCTCGTTGGTGAACTTGCAGAAGTTCACCTTCCAGGCGTGGCTGGAAACGCCGAGCATGAAGATGTTGGCGCCGCTGCAGAAGACCTTGTCGCGGGCGCTCGTCAGCACCACGGTGCGGACCTCGGGGTGCTCGAAGCGGATGCGCTGGATGGCGTCGTAGAGCTCGATGTCCACGCCCAGGTCGTAGCTGTTGAGCTTGAGCTTGTAGCCGGGGCGAAGCCCGGCGTTCTCGTCGAAGTCGGCCGCCAGCGTGGCCACCGGGCCTTCGAACTTCAGTTTCCAGTGGCGGTACTGGTCGGGGTGGGTCTGGTAATCGACGCGGGGCGGCTGGCTCATGGTGTCTCCTGGACGATGCGCAATATAGTGCGCGCTTCAAGATTCGATGACATGAATAATAGTGCCTATCTGCGTTCGATGTCAAGCACTTTAATGCATTTTTTTCAGAGCGCCAGCTGAAGGGACTCTCGCACCAGCCGGCGCAAGGCCGAGAAGGTCTGGTCCAGTGGCTGGGCGCTGGTGTCCAGCCGCAGTTCGGCCTTGGAATAGAAGGCGGCGCGGCCGGCCAGGATGCCCTTCAGGTCTTCCATCGCCTCCTTGCTGGCGGCCATCGGCCGCAGGTCGCCCTGGGCGGTGACGCGCTTCATGTGGTCTTCGGGGCTGGCCTGCAGCCAGACGGTGGTGCAGTGCGCCAGCAGCAGGTTGAAGGTGGCGGCGTCGGAGACGATGCCGCCGGGCGTGGCGATGATGGCTTCGGGGTAGATCTGGATCGCCTCTTCGAGCGCCCTGCGCTCGTAGCGACGGTAGGCGTTCTGGCCGTACAGGCCCTGGATCTCCGAGACGCTGCAGCCGGCGAACTTCTCGATCTCGCGGCTGAGCTCGACGAAGGGGAAGCCGAGGTCGTCGGCCAGCATCTGGCCCAGCGTGCTCTTGCCGGCGCCGCGCAGGCCCACCAGCGCCACGCGGGGGCTGTGCGCGCGGTTGCCGCCGCCGGTGCCCAGCAGCTCGCCGACAGCGGTGCGCACGCGGCGCAGCGTGGCTTCGTCGCGGTGTTCCAGCAGTTCGCGCAGCAGCAGCCATTCGGGCGACGACGTGGTGACGTCACCCAGCAGTTCCGCCAGCGAGCATTGCAGCGCCCCGGCCACCTGCAGCAGCACCAGGATGCTGGCGTTGCCGATTCCGTATTCCAGGTTGGCGAGGTGGCGCTCGGAGACGTCGGCCGTGAGCGCCACCGCCTTGCGTGTCATGCCGCGGCGCGAGCGCAGCGCGCGGACGCGTTCGCCCAGGGCAACCAGGAACGGGTTCTTGGCTTCCTCGGCGGGCGGTTCGTGCGCCTCAGCCGGCAGTGCGAATCCCGCTTCATGCAATATAGTGCTTGACATGTTCTTTTCCCGGCCCTATCGTTCTGACACGCACAATAATTCATCACGGCATCGGCTGCAAGCCGAAGCCGCAGAAAAGGAGACCGCACCATGACGCCAGACGCGTTTCGAGCCGAAGTGGCTGCCCTCACCGCCCAGCTGGCCGGACGTTCCCTTGACGCTGCCCTCGACGCCTGGCTCAACGCCGAGCATGGCCCGGGCAGCGCCAGCTACCAGCGCCTGAGGCAGGCCTGCGTTGCCGGTGTGGCGGCGGGCTGGCTGTGCCACCGCGAAAGCGGCGGCATCCGCTACGGCCGCATCTTCAAGCCGGCGCCCGACCTGCAAGGATTCTCGGTCGATGTCGTCGACATGAAGGACATCGCCGGCCCGCACCACGCGCACCCGAACGGCGAGATCGACTTGATCATGCCCATCGAAGGCGACGCATGGTTCGACGGCCGTCCCGCCGGCTGGCTGGTCTGCCCGCCCGGCAGCGCGCACCGGCCCACCGTCACGCAGGGCCGCGCCCTGGTGCTCTACCTGCTGCCCGAAGGCCGCATCGACTTCACCGCCTGAAAGCGCACGCCATGACCGAACGCCTCCCCAACTTCGTCGCCGGCCGCTGGCAGGCCGGCAGCGGCGCCGGCACGCCGCTCTTCGACCCCGTGCTCGGCGACGAGCTCGTGCGGGTGGACGCCACCGGCCTGGCCTTGCCCGCCGCCTTCGCCTTTGCCCGCGAGCAGGGCGGCGCGGCCCTGCGCGCACTCACCTATGCGCAGCGCGCCGCGCTGCTGGCCGCCGTCGGCCAGGTGCTGCAGGCGCACCGCGACGAGTATTTCGCCATCGCGCTGGCCAACAGCGGCACGGTGAAGAACGACTCGGCCGTGGACATCGACGGCGGCCTGTTCACCCTGGGCCACTACGCCAGGCTGGGGGCCGCGCTGGGCGAACGCCGCTTCCTGCTCGACGGCGAGGCCGCACGACTGGGCAAGGACCCGCTGTTCCAGAGCCAGCACGTGCAGCTGCCGACGCAGGGCCTGGCGCTCTTCATCAATGCCTTCAACTTTCCGTCCTGGGGGCTGTGGGAGAAGGCCGCGCCGGCGCTGCTGTCGGGGGTGCCGGTGGTCGTCAAGCCGGCCACCGCCACGGCCTGGCTGACGCAGCGCATGGTGAAGGACGTGGTCGATGCCGGCGTGCTGCCGGCCGGCGCGCTGTCCATCGTCTGCGGCAGTTCGGCCGGGCTGCTGGACGCGCTGCAGCCGCAGGACGTGCTGTCCTTCACCGGCTCGGCCGAGACGGCGGCGCTGATCCGCTCGCACCGGTGCGTGGCGCAGCACTCGGTGCGCGTCAACATCGAGGCCGACAGCCTGAACTCGGCGCTGCTGCTGCAAGGCGAGGCGCCCGGCAGCGCCGCCTTCGAGCTGCTGGTGAAGGAGGTGGTGCGCGAGATGACGGTGAAGTCGGGGCAGAAGTGCACCGCCATCCGCCGCGTCTTCGTGCCCGCAGCGCTGTACGCGCCGGCGGCCGAGGCCATCGCCGCGCGGCTCGCCAAGACGACCGTGGGCAACCCGCGCAACGAGACCGTGCGCATGGGCGCGCTCGTCAACCGCGCCCAGTTCGACGCCGTGCGCGAAGGCCTGGCCTTGCTGCGCACGCAGGCCGATGTGCTGCACGACGGCGCCACCCCCACCCTCGTCGATGCCGACCCGGCCGTGGCCTGCTGCACCGGCCCGACGCTGCTCGGTGCGAAGGACGCCGACGCCGCCGGCCGCATCCACGACACCGAGGTCTTCGGCCCCGTGGCCACGTTGCTGCCCTACCGCGACGCCGCCCACGCACTGGCGCTGGTGCGCCGCGGCCAGGGCTCGCTGGTGGCTTCGCTGTACGGCAGCGACGCCGGCGCGCTGGCCGCTGCGGCACTGGAACTGGCCTCGAGCCACGGCCGCGTCCACGTCATCAGCCCCGATGTCGCCGCGCTGCACACCGGCCACGGCAACGTCATGCCGCAGTCGCTGCACGGCGGCCCCGGCCGCGCCGGGGGCGGGGAAGAACTGGGGGGCCTGCGCGCCTTGAACTTCTACCATCGTCGCAGTGCCGTGCAGGCCAGCACGGCGGTGCTCGCGGCGCTGGCCGGCTGAAGCATCAGAAGTAGCCAAGGAGACAAGACCATGAGCCCTGCACCCACGAACGTCGCACCCTTGCCTGCGCGCTTCAACTTCGCGCAGCACCTGCTCGACACCAACGCCTGCCGCCCGTCCAAGGCCGCCTTCATCGACGACCACGGCACGCTCGGCTTCGACGCGCTGCACGACCGCGTGCGCCGCATGGCCGCCAGCCTGCGCGCGCTGGGCATCAAGCGCGAGGAGCGCGTGCTGGTGCTGATGCACGACGGCTGCGACTGGCCGGTGGCCTTCCTGGGCGCGATGTACGCCGGGCTGGTGCCGGTGGCGGTGAACACGCTGCTGACGGCCGACGACTACGCCTACATGCTGGAGCATTCGCGCTCGCAGGCGGCCATCGTCTCGGGCGCGCTGCTGCCGGCGCTGACGGCGGCCATGGTCAAGAGCGACCACGAGGTGCACAAGGTCGTGGTCTCGCATCCGGTGGCACCGCTGCACCCCAGCGAGGTCGGGTTCGAGGCCTTCCTGCAGGCCCATGCGCCGGCGCCGCGCGCTGCCGCCACAGGACCTGACGACCCCGGCTTCTGGCTCTACTCCTCCGGCTCCACGGGCCGGCCCAAGGGCACCGTGCACTCGCATGCCAACCCCTACTACACCTGCGAGCTCTACGCCAAGGGCGTGCTGGGCCTGTGCGAAGACGACGTCTGCTTCTCGGCCGCCAAGCTCTTCTTCGCCTACGGGCTGGGCAATGCGCTGACATTCCCGCTGAGCGTCGGCGCGACGACGATCCTGATGGGCGAGCGGCCCACTCCCGACGCCACCTTCAAGCGCTGGCTCGGCGGCGTGGGCGGCGTCAAGCCGACGGTCTTCTACGGGGCCCCGACCGGCTTTGCGGGCATGCTCGCGCACCCGCAGCTGCCGGCGCGCGAGGCGGTCGCGCTGCGCCTGGTGTCCTCCGCTGGCGAGGCCCTGCCGGCCGAACTCGGCGAACGCTTCAAGCGCCATTTCGGCATCGACATCGTCGACGGCATCGGCTCGACCGAGATGCTGCACATCTTCATCAGCAACCGCCCCGACCGCGTGCGCTACGGCAGCACCGGCTGGCCGGTGCCGGGCTACGAGATCGAGCTGCGCGGCGAAGGCGGCGCGCCGGTGGCCGACGGCGAGCCGGGCGACCTCTACATCCACGGCCCGTCCAGCGCCATGATGTACTGGGGCAACCAGGCCAAGACGCGCGAGACCTTCCAGGGCGGCTGGACCAAGAGCGGCGACAAGTACGTGCGCAACGACGACGGCAGCTACACCTACGGCGGCCGCAGCGACGACATGCTCAAGGTCAGCGGCATCTACGTCAGCCCCTTCGAGGTCGAGGCCACGCTGGTGCAGCACCCCGCGGTGCTGGAAGCCGCCGTCATCGGCGTGCCCGACGCCGAAGGGCTGACCAAGACCAAGGCCTTCGTCGTGCTGAAGGCCGGCGAGCAAGTCACCGACGCCGAGCTCAAGGCCTTCGTCAAGGACCGGCTGGCGCCCTACAAGTACCCGCGCCAGATCGAGTTCGTCGCCGACCTGCCCAAGACCGCCACCGGCAAGATCCAGCGCTACAAGCTGCGCGAAAAAGAAGCCCGGGGCGCATGAGCGTCCAGTTCGTCGACGTCGCCTGGGCCGGCCGCCCGGTGCGCATCGAGCACGCCTGGGTGGGCGTGGACGACGCGGCGGCGCCGCTCGTCGTCTTCCTGCACGAAGGCCTGGGCTCGCTGGCGATGTGGAAGGACTTTCCGCAGCGCCTGTGCGCGGCCGCAGGCTGCCGCGGCCTGGTCTATTCGCGGCCGGGCTACGGCCGCTCGACGCCACGGGCCGCCGAAGAGGCCTGGGGCCTGGACTTCATGCACCGCCAGGCGCACGAGGTGCTGCCGGCGTTGCTGCAGGCGCTGCACATCGACCCTGCACGCCAGCCGCTGTTCCTGTTCGGGCACAGCGACGGCGGGTCCATCGCGCTGCTCTACGCGGCGAAGTTTCCTGCGCAGCTGGCCGGCGCCATCGTCGTCGCGCCGCACATCCTGGTCGAGAACCTGTCGGTCGCCAGCATCGAGAAGGCCCGCGACGCCTACCGCGACACCGACCTGCGCGAACGCCTGGCGAAGTACCACGACGACCCCGACTCGGCCTTCTGGGGCTGGAACGGCATCTGGCTGCACCCGCCGTTCAGGCAGTGGAGCATCGAAGAGGACATCAAGTCCATCACCTGCCCGCTGCTGGCGGTGCAGGGCGTGGACGACGAGTACGGCACCCTGGAGCAAATCCGGGGCATCGCGCGGCGCCTGCCACGCACACAATCGCTGGAGATCGAGCGTTGCGGTCATTCACCCCACCGGGACCAGCCCGAGGCCCTGATCGCAGCCGCCGCCCAGTTCGTACAACACCCCGGAGACCCGAGATGAAATTCCTGCGCCTGACCGTCCTCGCCGCCGCTGCCGCCCTGACCACCCTCACCGCCACCCTGGCCGCCGCCCAGGGCGCCAAGCTCAAGGTCGGCCTGATGTTGCCCTACACCGGCACCTACGCGTCGCTGGGCAACGCCATCGAGAACGGCTTTCGCCTCTACGTCGCCGAGCAGGGCGGCAAGCTGGCCGGGCGCGAAATCGAATTCGTGAAGGTCGACGACGAGAGCGAGCCTTCCAAGGCCACCGACAACGTCAACAAGCTGGTCAAGCGCGACAACGTCGACGTCATCGTCGGCACGGTGCATTCCGGCGTCGCGATGGCCATGGCCAAGGTCGCCAAGGACACCGGCACGCTGCTCATCGTGCCCAACGCCGGCGCCGATGCGGTGACGGGCTCGATGTGCGCGCCCAACATCTTCCGAAGCAGCTTTTCCAACTGGCAGCCGGGCTACGCCATGGGCGAGGTGATGGGCAAGAAGGGCATCAAGAACGTCGTCACCATCACCTGGAAATACGCCGCCGGCGACGAGAGCGTCGGCGGTTTCAAGGAGGCCTTCGAGAAGGCCGGCGGCAAGGTCACCAGGCAGTTGAACCTGCCCTTCCCCAATGTCGAATTCCAGGCCCTGCTGACCGAGATCGCAGCGGCCAAGCCCGAGGCGGTCTACACCTTCTTCTCGGGCGGCGGCGCGGTGAAGTTCGTCAAGGACTACGCCGCGGCCGGCCTGAAGGGCAAGATCCCGCTGTACGGCGCCTTCGTCACCGACGGCACGCTGGAAGCCCAGGGCGCCGACGCCGAAGGCATCTTCAGCACGCTGCACTACGCCGACGACCTGAACAACCCGCGCGACAAGGCCTTCCGGCTGAACTACGCCAAGACCTAC
The DNA here is from genome assembly GCA_903914615.1 of uncultured beta proteobacterium. Taxonomy (GTDB): domain Bacteria; phylum Pseudomonadota; class Gammaproteobacteria; order Burkholderiales; family Burkholderiaceae_C; genus Rubrivivax. The sequence goes on from CAIWPS010000054.1 coordinate 25,630, forward strand.
AAGCTGCAGCCCGACGTGTTCGCGGTGCAGGGCTACGACGCGGCGCAGATCCTCGCGGTGGGCCTGGCGGCGGTGAAGGGCGACACCAGCAAGAAAGCCGAGTTCGCCGCCGCCGTGGAGAAGGCCAGGATCGACAGCCCGCGCGGCGCCTTCACCCTGGGCAAGAACCACAACCCGGTGCAGGACATCTACCTGCGCCAGGTCGTCGGCAAGGAGAACAAGGTCGTCGGCGTCGCGGCCAAGTCGCTGGCCGACCCCGGCCGCGGCTGCAAGATGGGTGGCTGACGCGCGAATTGCGCTGACTGCCTGCCTCCGCCCCGATGGACCTGGCCACCTTCCTTATCCAATGCCTGAACTCGCTGCAGTACGGGCTGCTGCTGTTCCTGGTGGCCTCGGGTCTGACGCTGATCTTCGGCATCATGGGCGTCATCAACCTGGCGCACGGCAGCTTCTACATGATCGGCGCCTACATGGCCTATGCGCTGGCGCCGGTGGTCGCGGGCACCTTCGGCGGCGGCTTCTTCGCCGCGCTGGCGCTGGGGCTGGTGCTGGCGGTGCTGCTGGGCTACGTGCTGGAATGGGCCTTCTTCAGCTTCCTCTACCCCCGCGAGCACCTGCAGCAGGTGCTGATGACCTACGGCCTCATCCTCGTCTTCGAGGAGCTGCGCAGCCTGCTCGTCGGTGACGACGTCCACAGCGTGGCGGTGCCGCCGGTCCTTTCCGGCAGCATCGCGCTGGGCGAGACGATGAGCTACCCGGTCTACCGCCTCTTCGTCTCGGCCGTGTGCCTGCTGCTGGCCGGGGGCATGTACCTGGTGTTCACGCGCACGCGGCTGGGCATGATGATCCGCGCCGGCAGTGCCAACCGCGAGATGGTGCAGAGCCTGGGCATCGACGTGCAGTTCCTCTACCGCGTCGTCTTCGCCGCCGGCGTGGCCATCGCCGTGCTGGCGGGCATGGTGGCCGCGCCGGTGTCCTCGGTCTACCCGGGCATGGGCAACACCGTGCTCATCATCTGCTTCGTGGTGGTCGTCATCGGCGGCATCGGCTCGATCCGCGGCGCGCTGCTGGCGGCACTGCTCATCGGCGTGGTCGACACCTTCGGCAAGGTGCTGCTGCCGCAGGCCGCGGGGGTGCTGGTCTATGTGCTGATGGCGCTGATCCTGCTGTGGAAGCCCGACGGCCTCTTCCGCGCCGGATGAACGCGATGCCTTCGGCCCGCGTCGCCTTCATCGCCTTCGCCGCGCTGGCGCTGCTGCCGCTGCTGGCGGGGGCCTTCGCCATCGACCTCGTCACCAAGGTCATGGTCTACGCCATCTTCGCGCTGAGCCTGGAACTGCTGGTCGGCAGCGCCGGCCTCGTGTGCTTCGGCCAGGCCGCCTTCTTCGGCATCGGCGCCTACGCGGCGGTGCTGCTGTCGCCGGCCGAAGGGGCTTCGCTGCTGTGGCTGCTGCCGGTGTCGGCCGTGGCTGCCGCGGTCTTCGCGCTGGCGGTGGGCGCGCTGTCGCTGCGCACGAAGGGCGTGTACTTCATCATGGTCACGCTGGCCTTCTCGCAGATGGCCTACTACGTCGCCCACGACACGCCGCTGGGCGGCGGCAGCGATGGCATCTACCTCAGCGCCAAGCCTGGGCTGGGCGCCTGGCTGGACCTGGACAAGCCGCTGGTGCTCTACGCCTTCACCTGGGTCTGCCTGCTGGGCGTGTTCGGCAAGCTCGCGCTGCTGCTGCGCTCGCGCTTCGGGCGCGCGCTGGCGGGCATCCGCGTCAACGAGCAGCGCATGCGCGCGGCCGGGTTCTCGACCTACCCGTACAAGCTGGCGGCCTTCACGATCTCGGGTGGCATCGCCGGGCTGGCGGGCTTCCTCTTCGCGGTCAAGGACGGCTACGTCAACCCCGAACTGATGAGCTGGCACTTCAGCGGCGCCGTGCTCATCATGATCATCCTCGGCGGCCTGGGCCACCTGCGCGGCGCGCTCGTCGGTGCCTTCGCGTTCGCGCTGCTGCAGGAGTTCTTCAAGTCCGAGGCCGTCTTCGGCGCCTGGGCCAAGCACTGGTCGCTGGGCCTGGGCCTGACCATCATCGCCAGCGTGGCGCTGATGCCGCGCGGGCTGGTCGGCCTGCCGGCGCAGTGGCGCGAGCGCCTTCTGGGCCGTGCCGGTGCCCGCGGTGCCGCGGCGGAAGTGCCGCCATGACGCAGGAGGTGCTGCTGCGCGGCCAGCAGATCACGCGCCGCTGGGGCGGGCTGCTGGCGGTGGACCGCGTCGACATCGCGCTGCAGCGCGGCCAGGTGCATGCGGTGATCGGCACCAACGGCGCCGGCAAGTCCACGCTCATCAACATGCTGTCGGGCGAGCTTGCGCCGTCCGCGGGCAGCGTCGAATTGCTGGGGCAGGACGTCACTGCCTGGCCGCAGCCGCGCCGCGCCCGCGCCGGCCTGGGCCGCAGCTACCAGCGCAACACCATCTTCCCGACCTTCACCGTGTTCGAGAACTGCCGCCTCGCCGCGCAGGCCCATGCGCAGCGGCCCTGGGCCTGGTGGCAGGACGCCAGCCGCTGCCCCCAGAGCACCGCGGCAGCCCATGCCGCAGCGGCGCGCGCCGGCCTGGCCGAAGTGCTGGACCGCGGCGCCGGCAGCCTCTCGCACGGCCAGAAGCGGCAGCTGGAAATCGCCATGTGCCTGGCGACGCAGCCGCAGGTGCTGCTGCTGGACGAGCCGCTGGCCGGCATGGGTGCCGAGGAAACCGAGCGCATGCTCGGGCTGCTGGCCGAGCTGCGCGAGCGCCACGCCATCCTGCTCGTCGAGCACGACATGGACGCCGTCTTCCGTATCGCCGACCGCATCACGGTGATGGTCAACGGCGCCGTCATCGCTTCCGACACGCCGGCCGCCGTGCGCGCGAGCCCCGAAGTGCAGATGGCCTACCTCGGCGGCCATTGAGATGGCTGCGGACCTCATCCTCGACGCCCGCGGCATCCACGCCTGGTACGGCAGCAGCCATGTGCTGCACGGCATCGACCTGCAGGTGGCGCGCGGCGAGACCGTGGGCCTGCTGGGGCGCAACGGCATGGGCAAGAGCACGCTCATCCGCACGCTGCTGGGCCATGTCGCGCAGCGCGACGGGCAGATCCATGTCCATGGCCGCGACGTCTCGCGCGCGCGGCCGCACGAAGTGGCGCGACTGGGCCTGGCCTACGTGCCCGAGGGCCGCGGCGTCTTTCCCAACCTCAGCGTGCGCGAGAACCTGGTGATGGCAGCGCGGGCCGGCCGCGACGGCCGCCGCGACTGGCCGCTGGCCCGCGTGCTGCAGACCTTCCCGCGCCTGCAGGAACGCCTGGGCCACCTCGGCGGCCAGCTTTCGGGCGGCGAGCAGCAGATGCTGTCGATAGGCCGGGCGCTGATGACGCACCCCGACCTCGTCATCCTCGACGAGGCCACCGAGGGCCTGGCGCCGCTGATCGTGGCCGAGATCTGGCGCGTCATCGCCGACATCCGCGGCAGCGGCATCGCCACCCTCATCGTCGACCGCGACTACCGCCGCGTGCTGTCGCAGAGCGACCGCGCCCTGGTGCTGCAGAAGGGGCAGGCGGTGCTGGCCGGGTCGGCAGCGGAACTGCGCGACAGCCCGCAGCTCGCGACCTTGCTCGGCGTCTAGGGGCCGTCCGCGTTGGGCCGGAGTGGGCCCTAGGGTCAACGAGCATTCCGATTTTTCGGAACTTGACTCGGGTCAAGAGTTTTTCAGGCGCTGGATTCCACATTGGCGTGCCCCCCGCCCGGGTGCCGGCATGTGCACCTAACGGCGATCACGAGCCGTACCGTGCAGCGGGGCGCAGACCAAGAAGACCCCCGAAGAGACAAGGCCCGACATGACACTTCCCACCGCTGCGTTGCCAGGCGCCACTGGCGTCGGCGCTGCCTCCCCTGCCGCTGCCCATGGCCGCTACTTCCGCTGGGGGCAGCTGGCGATGGGCATTGCCTGCATGGCACTGATCGCCAACCTGCAGTACGGCTGGACCCTGTTCGTCAACCCGATGGAGGCCAAGAACCACTGGGGCCTGACGTCGATCCAGCTCGCGTTCTCGATCTTCGTCGTCGTCGAGACCTGGCTCGTGCCGGTCGAAGGCTGGCTGGTCGACAAGTTCGGGCCGCGCCCGGTCATCGCCGGCGGCGCCGTGCTGGCGGGGCTGGGCTGGGTCATCAACTCGATGGCCGGTTCGCTGCCGCAGCTGTACCTGGGCGCGGTGGTCTGCGGCCTGGGCGCGGGCTGCGTCTACGGCACCTGCGTGGGCAATGCGCTGAAGTGGTTCCCCGACCGCCGCGGCCTGGCCGCGGGCCTCACCGCCGCCGGCTTCGGCGCCGGCGCCGCGGTGACGGTGATTCCCATCGCCACCATGATCCAGGCCGCGGGCTACGAACAGACCTTCCTGTATTTCGGCATCGGCCAGGGCCTGTGCATCTTCGTGATCGCGCTTTTCATGGTCAAGCCGGTGCTGCCCAAGGGCGTGGTCGCGGCCTCGCGGCTGGTCATGACGAAGGTGGACTACACGACGACCCAGATGGTGCGCACGCCGGTGTTCTGGCTGACCTACGTGATGTTCGTCGCCGTCGCCGCGGGCGGGCTGATGGCCACCGCGCAGATCGGCCCCATCGCCAAGGACTACGGGCTGGCGAAGATGCCGATGAGCCTGTTCGGCATGGCCGCGCTGCCGCTGCTGACGCTGACGCTGGCCATCGACAACCTGGCCAACGGCTTCACGCGGCCGCTGTGCGGCTTCATCTCCGACCGCCTGGGGCGCGAGAACACCATGCTCGTCGTCTTCGTCGGCGAGGGCGTGGCGCTGCTGGGGCTGATGAAATTCGGCCACGACCCCTACCTGTTTATGACCTTCGCGGCGCTGGTCTTCCTGTGCTGGGGCGAGATCTTCTCGATCTTCCCGGCGCTGGTGGCCGACACCTACGGCGTGAAGTTCGCGGCGGCCAACGCCGGCACCATGTACACGGCCAAGGGCACGGCGGCGCTGCTGGTGCCGCTGGCGTCGGCGATGTCGGCGGGCGGCAACTGGGACCGCGTGCTCATCGCCGCCGCGGCCATCGCCATCGTGGCCGGCGTGAGCGCCAAGCTCTTCCTGGCCCCGATGCGCAGGCGCTGCATCGAGCAGGCCAATGCACGTGGCTCGGCCGCCTGAGCCGCACAAGACCACCCCCACGGAGACAAGCATGACGAAGAAATTCAGCCCAGGGCTGCTGGCCCTGGCCCTCGGCGTGGCCGCGCTCGGCGTGTGCGGCACGGCGTGGGCGCAGTCCAGCCCCGACGAGCTCAGGCGCCAGATCGAGCTGCTGCAGCAGCAG
>CAIWPS010000055.1 GCA_903914615.1 uncultured beta proteobacterium
CGCTGACATGGTCGGCGGCCAGCACCAGGTCGCCTTCGTTCTCGCGGTCTTCCTCGTCGACGAGGATGACCATGCGGCCGGCGGCGAGTTCGGCCACCAGCTCGGGGACGGGGGAAATCGGCATGCGCGGATTGTAGGCGGCGACCTGTTTCGGCATGGCAGCGCGAACCGTCGCGCCCGGAAATGCAAGAGGCCGGCCCCTGCGGGCCGGCCTCGGCGGGTAGGTTTGCGGAAGGTCGGCGCCGCGCGGATCAGTGCGCCTTGCGCCGCGACCCCGCTGCGGCGCCCAGAAGCGCCAGACCAACCAGCGCAAGGGACGCGGGCTCGGGCACCGGATTGTTGGTCACGGGGTTGGCCTGTCCGACGACAAAGGAATCGAAGCCGACGACGTCCGGATTGTTTGCATTGCCGGCCAATTGCGTCAGCGAGAACGAGATCGAGTCGAAGGCGTCCGTGCTCGTCAGGCCAAAGAAGAGCAGGTTGCCGTTCTTGGAACCGGACAGCAGCGCCGCCGTATTCGTGATGGCCGTGGAGTAGATCGTGTTGCCGCCGGACAGCAGCGACAGGGTCAATGTGCCACCGAAGTCGCCGAGGTCCATGGCGTAGAAACTGAAGGCCGAGACGGCCGACGTGAGCTTGTAGGTGAAGCTGCTGGTGGCGTCCAGGAAGTGCCCGAGGTTCGGGCCGCCCGTTTGCGGGTTGGGCGGCAGGTTGGGGGTCATGTTGTAGCGACCCAGGGCGATCTCGCCTGTCGTGCCTGCCGTCAAGCTGGGAGAACCGGCGGTGATGGACGCGCTGCCGCCGGTGTAGGTGAAGGCCGTGCTTCCGGCTTCGAACTCATTCGAGCCCAGCGAGGTCATCGCATTGCTGAACGAAGTGAGCGCGGACGCGATGGCAGGAGAAGCTGCCGGGGGCCCGGCGTAGGTGTTGGGCGAGGCCACGAAGGCAGGCGGCGCCTGGGTCCCGAAATAGCTTGTCACCGAGGCGTGGGTGGCAGCGCTGGCCATTGCCATTGCCAGGCCTGCAAGAGCAAACCAGGCATTGCTGCGAAGGCGTTTCATAGGAACTCCTAAAAATGGATGGGACCGGCACGGACACCGTTGAGGTGAGGAGAGCAGATTTCGTGCCGGAGAGAAATCGTCTTGTCAATCAACAAGTTGTGGACCGTTTGGGAAGATGGGTCGCAAGAATGTCAAAGTTCTCGACAGGGGGAATCCCCTTGCCGTGCGCCGGCGCTCGCAGCCGCAGGCGCAGATCCTCGCCCACCATCGTGGCCTCGACGATGCGCCAGCGATGCGCCTGGGCGAGCGCGGGAAGCGTCGGCCAATCCACGAAGCCCAGGCCGGGCCCGAGCAACGAAGGCGCCATGTAGACGAGCAGCTCGTCCACCAGCCCGTTCTCGATCAAGGCGCCGTTCAGGCGTGGGCCGGCTTCGACGTGGACTTCATTCACGTCGCGACGACCGAGTTCTTGCAGCACGCCCGCCAGGTCGACCTGGGTGACTGCTCCCGGGCAGGCCCAGACTTCCGCGCCGGCCTGGCGCAACAACGCTGCCGCAGGGCCGTCGGCGCGCGCACCCACCACCAGGGCCTGCCCTGGCGCGGCGAGCAGGCGGGCCGTGACGGGCAGGCGCAGGCCGCTGTCGACGACCACGCGCAAGGGCTGGACCGTCGTAGCCACCAGGCGCACGTCAAGGCGCGGATCGTCGGACAGCGCGGTGCCGATGCCGGTCAGCACCGCGCCCGCACGACGGCGCCATGCATGGCCGTCTGCGCGCGCTTGGGCGCCTGTGATCCACTGGCTCGTGCCGTCGGGCAGCGACGTGCGCCCGTCCAGCGTGGCGGCCACCTTCAATCGCACCCAGGGCCTGCCGCGCTCGTGGCGAGAGAAGAAACCGATGTTCAGCTCGCGCGCGGCCAGTGCCGTCGCCTCGTCCGCCAACTCGACGCCGAGCCGCGCATCGCGCAGACGCTGCAGGCCTCGTCCGGCCACCCGGGGATTGGGGTCGACGGTGGCCGCCACCACGCGAGCCAGGCCCGCGGCAATAAGCGCGTCTGCGCAGGGCGGGGTGCGCCCGTGGTGGGCGCAGGGCTCCAGCGTCACCCACGCGGTGGCACCCCGGGTGTCGTGACCCGCGGCCTGGGCCTGGCGCAAGGCCATCACTTCAGCGTGTGCAGAGCCGGCAAGCTGTGTCGAACCCGTGCCCAGAACGCGGCCGTCCTCATGCCCTATCACGCAGCCGACACGCGGGTTCGGGTCGGACAGGCCGATGGCGTTCTCGGCCAGGGCGAGCGCCTGATGCAGGCGCTCGACGTCGAGTGGGGTCAAGGCCGCTCCCGCCTGCCGAGCGAAGGTCCCCGCCGCCGCATCAGGAACTGGGCTGGTTGGGCCAGGTGTTGCCGTTGATGTTCGGCGTGGCCGGGTTGTCCGCCGGGCAGGCGTAGGGCACGTTGCCATCGCCACCCTGAATGACCAGGAAGTTCTGGTTCAGCAGCGACACCGCGACCTGCGTGTAGGCCTGCGGATGGCCCTGGTTCGTCGCCGGCGGCACGTTGGCCTGCGTCTGCGTCGTGTAGCGGCAGACGCGGTACAGGCCAGCCGTCGGGTCGGCGATCGAGGCGGACAAGGGCAGGCCCGTCACGGCGGAACTGCCCGACCAGTAAGGTACCAGGGCGCCGCCCTGCGGCATGGCACAGAAGTAGGCCACGTAGGTCGGGTCCAGGGTGTTGTCGGTGTAGCAACTGGGCGCCGGCACCGCCACCGGGGCCGTGAGGGTGACGCTGATGCCGATGGGCAGCGACAGGCTGCTCGGATTCTCGGAATCCGGCGCGGCACCGAACGAGAAGCGCACATAGCCTGAGAGCACGAAGCCATTGAAATTGACACAGACAAGGCCCTGACACAGCTGGGTGATGATGCCCGTGGCGTTGCTGAAGACCCAGGTCAGGCCGGCCGGCGCACCCGGGGGTGCGAAGCGGCTGGTGCCATCGCCCTGGTCGACTGCATTGACCGGGATGGCGACATGGCGCGAATTCGGTTGCTGAAGCCCCGAGCCCACACCCGGCGTGGAGAGGGCAGCCAGGATCTCCGGCGCCGTTCCCGACACGATGGTGTTCAGGCTGACGGACTGCGTCGTGTTGCTGCGGTCCTGCCAGCTCACGAGAACATTGATCGACTTGTACGGTGCCACGAAGGCGGCCGAGGCAACCGTGGGAAAGGTCGTGACGGATTGGCTGAGCTGAAACGTCGTGTTCGCATTGGCCGGGTTCACCGGCGTCACGGCCAAGTCCGCGATCTGGTCGTAGGCGAAGCTGCCCGGCGTGGCATCGATGACGCCGAAGGTGCGTGCCGTCTCGGTCGTCTGCTGGGCGATGCGCACGGCCTCGGAGCGCTGTTTGGAGATGTCCGAGTTGCTGCGCAGGCTGCTCTGCAGGCCCAGCAGTCCCAGCAGCCCGAAGGCCATGACGGCCATGGCCACGAGCGCCTCGATCAGCGAGACGCCACGCTGGCCCGTGCGGGCCTGGATCACGGGAAATCCCTCCAGCTGCCCGGTACCTTGACGTAAGAGCCGGCGAGGACGCTGAGCTGGCTGAGCGCCGTGGCGTCGTAGCTCACCTGTCCTCCGGCGCCGGACCCGACCACCGTGCTGGCGCTCACCAGTGCGCCGCGAATCTGCCCTGAGGCCAGGCTTGCGCTGGGGGCGTAGACCAGGCCGTAGATCGTGGCTGCCGACGTGGCCGCCGCGGTGATCGTCAGCGGCCCGTCGATGACGAGGACGACGGGGCTGCCCGCAGCTCCGATGATGTCGGCGGCATTGCTGAGCGTGAGTCCCCCTGCGCCTTTCAGCCAGACCATGCCGCTGCGGCCAGCCGCCAGGACATTGTTGACGTCCGCGGCCGCGCAGGTGGCGCTGCAATCCACGGTCGCCATCGCCGGCTGGCGATGGTAGGTGTCGGGACGAAGCCCGAACGTGGAGCTGAAGGTGCAGTAGTTGCAGCCGCCGGCGTCGGCGTCCAGCCCGCTCAGCGCCGGATCGTTGTCGCGCACCAGCATCGAAGCCGTGACCGGCGTCCCCGGGGGGCCCCCGAACACCAGCCCGGGCCCACCCACCGCGCCGCCGGCGTGGATGGCGATGCCCCCCGAGGCCGTGTCCTGGTTGTAAACGGCCAGCGGCCCCGTGACCGATTGCCATGCGGTCAGTGCGGCGGTGGGAGGCGATTTGACGGCGCTATAGAGCACGGCCAGCGAACACAGTGTGGAATGGCAGTCCTGGTAACCCGCATCGCCGGCAACAGCCGTCACGCAGCCCACGTTGTAGCTGGTGCAACCATTGACTTCCACATGCACCAGCCCCGGTGTGTTCACCGGGAAATTCCAGTTGTTGAGGAAACGTACGGAGAAGGCGGCGACGCCTGTGGGCAGGGACGCGGGCGTCAGCGCAGCTCCCGCACAGGTGCAGGTCCACGTGGCGCCGTCGGAGCTGCAGGCGGCCCAGGCCGAGTTCAGCATGCCGCCCGGGTCGGGTGTGGAACGGCCGAAAGTGGCCGAAGCCGGATTCTTGTCGAGGTTGAGGAAGCGATCTCGAAAGTTGCTCTTGGTCAGGTCGTTCGTCGGCTGGCAGTCGTCGCCGATGCGACCGCTGTTGAGCATGGTCAGAGCCCATTCGAGGCCTGCCTCGGCGGCTTCGAGGGACTGAGTGGAGTGGTATTGGTTGGTCGAAGTGCGTTGCTCGAAGATGAGGTTGCGGCTGGCGTAGGCGGCAGCCAGCGAGACGACGAAGAAGATCAGCATGACGACGATCAGCGTCGCGACGCCACCTTGCCTGCGGCGCGAACGTCGCGCACGCGTCGGTGCCATGGGCAGGGGGGTGGTTCTCATGCACTCAGCTCGGGCAGGCGGCCGATGGATTGACGGGGTCGTTGAAGAGGATCTGGTCCGCGCGCAGGCGCACGATGCTGCTGACGGTGCGCACCACCGCAGGGTCGGCGACCGACTGCCCCGTGATGTCGATCCTGAAGCTGCGCACGGCGACGCTCGGCCAGCACGTCCTGTCGTTGGGTATGCCGGACGCGCATAGCTTGGTGCAGGCCACCTGGGTCACGGCGGGTTGGTTCTGGGCCGTGATGTTGAAGGTCGTGATGCGGATCGCGTTGATGTCCGTCAGCACCTGCCAGCCGGCCGGGCCCAGCTGCATGTCGATCTGGCCGTTGTTGAGCCTGAATCCATAGGGCCCGTTCTGGCCCATCGTGCGCGACGACTGGTAGCTGACGGCCGTGGCCGGCAACCCGTTGGCCGCAGGCGTGACAGCCAGGAGGAAATTGGGACCCGAGGTCGCACCAGGGGACCAGACAAATGCGGCCGAGTCCCTGAGAAAACCGAAGGAGCCCGCGCGCCGCAACTCGCGCGTGATGATGTCGGCCGTTGCGCGCAGATCCTGTTGCACCTGCAGCTCCAGCAGCAAGCGCCGGTTGTCACCGAGCTGGGTCACCGCCATCGTGCTCGCCGCGGCCACCACGAAGAGGCCGACCGCGACGCCGACCATCAATTCGACCAGCGACATGCCGCTTTGGGCGGCGCGGCGTGCTTGTCGACTCAGCATCCCGTGACCTGCATGCGCGACGGGTTCGGTGCGCAGACCGAGGGGCGGCCGGTCTGAAGCACATTGGTCTGCAATTGGCGATCGTTGTCTACGAAGGACGAGATCTGCACCGTCAAGGGAAGATGAATGGCGCTGTCGGAGGGAATGGTCACCAGACCGCCGGTGACGTAGTCGTAAGCGAACGCCGTGTCCTGGCCCACGGGCATCACGAAGCTGACCTGGCTGTTGCGGGCCACGCTCACGGTCTTGACTTCGAGCGTGTTGACGGCCGTGCAGGCTGCTCCAGCGCCGGCAGTGCAATCGCAGCGGTCCGACGCGCCGTTCTCGTTGACGTAGATGACGTAACAGGTCTGGTTGGCGTCGCTACCGAAGTTGAACCGCATGTAGCGTCCGCGCGCCACCGCTTCGCTGCGCCCGAACTGCAAGTCGGTGACGAGCTGCGCGTTGACCCCTCGCAGGCGTTGCATCACGATCATGTCCATGAACGAAGGCGCAGCCAGGGTGGCGATGATGGCCACGACGGCGATCACGATCATCAACTCGATCATCGTGAACCCGAGGCGGCGGGGCTGCGCGCGGTGCATCAGTGGCTCCAGCAGGGATTGCCCTGCGATTCGTCGATGTTGCCGCCAACAGCGCCCGACCCGTAGAAGATGTTGCCGGCGGCCACGCGCACGCTGAGCTGGGAGCAATTGCCGTCGCTGGCCTGGGTGCTGCCAGCCACCGGCGTGGCCAGAACGGTGTAGGCCGTGTCCGTCGGCCCAGCCTGAATCGCGATCGTGTAGTAGTTGTTGGCCGTGGTCGCAGTCAATCCCAGGCCATTGGGTGATGCCACCGTGAGAACAGCCTGAGGTGCATAGGTGGGATTGTTCGCGCGCCAACGCTCTTGCGCCTGCTGAACCGCAGTCAGCGCCGTGAAGGCGTCAGTGCGGCGGCTCTTGCGCATCGAGCTCGTGTAGGTTGGCAAGGCGACGGCCAGCAGGATGACGACGATCGCCACGGCGACCAACAACTCGATGATCGTGAATCCGCCATCAAAGCGGCGAGGAGGCGGAGTCGGTCGCTGGCGCATGCGGAATTATTGGCGGGCCCGACTGCCGTCTTCGTCCTGGTGCTCGCCGCCCGTCGAACGGCGGCGCCCGTTCGTCGCCCCGGCCTGCATTCAAGGGGGTGTCAGCAAGCTTTGTAGCCCGGCAGTCCTGTCGGCGTGCAGGAGCGTACCCGGCCCATGATGTTGACAACCAGGCGCAGGGCATCGCCGCGAGGGTTGCGCATCTCCAAGGTCGCGGTCGGCGTGACCGTGCCCTTGACGGCATCGAACAGGAAGGAGCTGGAATTGGATGTTCCGCGCAACCTGCTGCCCGCGTCGAAACGCACGGTTCTCAATGCCTGAGCCTTGCCGGTGCAGCTGGTGACGCCGCTGATGCATCGGCAGGCGTTCGCGCTGCCCGTGTGGATGACGTAGCAGCTGTTGCTGGCGTCGGCCTGGAAGCTGAATCGCACCGACTCGTTGCGCGCCACCGCAAGGCTGCGCGCATATTGCAGTTCGGTTTC
>CAIWPS010000056.1 GCA_903914615.1 uncultured beta proteobacterium
ATGACCCCTCACAAAAAGCTTCTCCAATTCCTCCGCTACCTAGGCTGGGAGGAAACCCACTGCCAAGGCAATAGAACCCTGTTCTACGATCCGAGCAATGACTTCGCGGTCGCCGTCCACAACGAGACTGGCAAGTGGCAATTGTTCGGCGAGGACTTCGGGGAGGAAGAAGCCGGATACGATCCCGAGGTGTTGGAAAGCGCCATGATCCGGATGGGTATGATTTCGCCCGCCTGCGGCCACTGCGGAGAGCGCGGCGGGGAGATCGAAACCGTGTACTCGCGCGAGTTCCAGGGCTGCGCGGAGCACGGCGGCATGGTGGAACGTACCGAGCAGCGGTGCAGCAAGTGCGCGCCGGTGCTGGCGCGAGTATGACCCCCGCCACCCTTCGCCGCGCTCTGCTGGTGCGCCGCGCACAGCGCCGCCTGCTGGTGAGCCGGATGCACGGCCTTGGATGGTACGACGGGCAAGACTATGAGCGAGTGCAGCGGCGCATCGTAGCGCTGATAATGGAGGTAATCACATGCTGAAGCCAGAACAGATCACCGATGCCGAGGCGAAGGTTTACGCGCGGTTCGCCGGAGTGCAGGCTCACTACTTCACGACGGCTGAAGAGTGGGCGCTACTGAAGTACATCATGGCGCAAGACTGCAATCAGAACCGCGAACTGTACCAGCTAGTGAATGCGGTTGTGGTCGCCAAGGGTGGGCAATGACCGGGACCGCTCCGGCACGTGGGCGCCTGCCGATCGTGGCGTCCTGGAGCAGGCTGCGCATCGGCTCAATACAGGTGGTGCATACTGGACCGCGCGGTGAGTCCATAGAGCAGCCCGTTATGATCGTGCGGATCGTCACCAAGGCGGATTATGTGGCCCAATGGCCCGGCGAGATGGTCCCTATTCGCGGGCGGTTTTTCTACGAGGTGACTACGGATTGACCCCTCCGCTAAAGCTTATGAACTTCGTCTCAATATACGATTTGGCAGTCGGCCTTGGATATAAGGAGCCATGACCCTCCACCCACTCAATCCATACGACCTTCGCACCCTCCGCCAGTGGCAGCGCGGCTATCCCTACCCGAACCCAGCCGAGGCGAAGGCTTTTACGGTCGTGGTAGACGGCAATCCTATTGCGGCCGCCGGCATCTTTCTCCGCCCCGAGGTGTACCTGTGGTGCGCTCCCGATCAAGACCCACGGGTGTTGATGACGGCGTTGCGCCTGTTGCACGATGACCTTGCCAAGAAGGCAAAGGCTTTAGGGTACAATGAAGTCGATGCACAGTTGCCGCCGGAAATCGCTGAAAAGTTCGGGCGTAGACTTGAACGAAGCTTTGGCTGGATTGAAAACAAGTGGCGGACGTGGTTTAAGCGGCTGTGAGCACGAGTACATAGCGCTCCCTCTTGACCCTGCGGACTACTACGAACCGCAGGTTCCAAACTGGGCGGAGGTGACCCATGGGCCGCGGTAACGCCGCCGCGCAGACGGCCGCGAATCAGGCGAATACGAACTCCACCACGGATGCCACCAATGCCGCTGCGTTGTATGGTGCCGTGGTCCCCCAACTCGAATCTCAGGCCGCTAACCCGAGCGGCTACTCACCTACGGACATGGCCGCAATGCGTACGCAGGCCGAGCAGGGAGCGGGCGGTACGCAAGCCAGCGCGGTAGGTGCTGGCGCACTACGGGCGGCGCGGACCAGAAACTCAGGCGCAGCGGCGAAGGCTATATCGGACTCATCGCGCGGCGCCGGGGAGCAACTCAGCAAGGAAAACCTCGGCATTGAGACGGGCAACCAGGAGATGAAGAACTCGAATCGGCGCGCGGCGTTGTCGAGCCTCACGGGACTGACCGGCACGGAGACGGGAGCCAGCAACCAAGCGCTCGGGGAAGTGGCACCAAACGTGAACGCGAACACGAACCAGGAAGCTGAGGCGCTAGACCCAATAAAGATGCTCATGGGGCCAGCGTCAGCGGCGATAGGACTTCTGCCGGGGTACAAGTAGATGGTGATGCCCACCGACATGCCTCCGCAACCGCTCCGGCCACCGATCGCCGCGCCGGCGCAACTCATGCCGTTGCCGAGCGTCGACCAAGGCGTTACGGGTGCGTCTCAGGAGAACCCTGTACTGGCTGAGATCGACAAGGCTCACGCCTCGTTGAGTCCGCCAGCGAAGGAGGCCATTGACAAAGCCCACGATCAGATCGGGCTGGCGCGCCCGTCCACAGCGCAGCCAATGGCCGCACCAGCCGCACCCACGGGCCGTCAGGACACGCAGTCGCTCGCCTCGGCGCTGTCGCTGGGTGCCACGCCCGCCATGGGGCCAGCGCACGCCGAGGTGTCGCGACTGAACAGCCCTGGGCCGTCTGGGCGATCGGGTTCGGGCATTAACCAGCTCGCGAACCCGTGGGCGCGCGTGCCGTTGCAGGTGCTCGACACCATCGGGCGCATCGCCGCGCCGAGGATCGAGGCGCTTGTGCCGGGCACGGAAGGTCATCACCAGCAGGTGCTCGGCCAAGCGAACGCTGCGGCGGAGAAAGAAACGGCGGATCAGGAAGCGGCGGCGAAGATGGGGCTTGAGAAAGCGCAGGCAGCTAACCAGGAAGCCATCCCGGAACTGAAGCGCACGGCGGCTCAGTTGGCGCAAGAGAAGGCCGACGAAGCCGAGCGCGCGAACCGGGCACGAGAAGAGAACGTTCGGACTATTGCGGAGGGGAAAACTCAGAGCGCCGAGGCCATCGCCAAGGAAAAGCACCGCGGCGCGTTAGCCCAGCACGGTTTCGAGGAAAACGAAAAGGGCGAGATCGTACCACTGCCGTACGAAAAGATGTCTGAATCGCAGCAGGCCGTTCATGACCTGAAGGCGGCTCAGACAGAAGCGGCCGAGGCGCAAGCTGCTCTACGCAAG
>CAIWPS010000057.1 GCA_903914615.1 uncultured beta proteobacterium
CGGCCCATTCGATGCTGCCGTGGCGCGCCAGGATGGCGTGCATCTGCAGCAGTTCGCGCGGCAGCCGGCGCTCGCGCGGGCGGCCCAGGAAGCCGCGGATCCAGTGGCGGTCGGCTTCGCCGGCGTGTTCGTAGGCGTGGGTCAGGATCAGCGTGCGCTTGCCCTCGAGCAGGTCGCCGTCGATCTCCTTGCCGTAGCGCTGCGCGCTGCCCTTCAGGTTCAGCACGTCGTCGGTGATCTGGAAGGCCAGCCCCAGCAGGTAGCCGAAACGGTCGAAGCGCGCCAGGTCGGGGTCGTCGCCACGGGCCACCAGCGCGCCGATGCGCAGCGGGTGGATGAAGCTGTACCAGGCCGTCTTCTTCAGCACCAGGCGCAGGTATTCGTCGCTGCCGACGCCGAGCTCGTTGTCGTGCACCCAGCCCAGTTCGGTGGCCTGGCCTTCCAGGCTCTCGACCAGCATGTGGTCGACCTCGTCGAGGATGCGCAGCGCCACCGCCGGCCCCAGCCGCGCGCCGCCCCGGCGCACCAGGCGCATCGCCAGCGCGTTCATGGCGTCGCCGGTGTTGATGGCCAGCGGCGTGCCGACGCGCTTGTGCAGCGTCGGCTGGCCGCGGCGCAGGTCGCTGGCGTCCTCGATGTCGTCGTGGACGAGGAAGGCGTTGTGCAGCATCTCGATGCCCGCGGCCAGCTGCAGCGCGTCCTCGCCCTTGCCGCCCAGCGCCCGTGCCGTGGCGATGCACAGCGCTGGGCGCAGGCCCTTGCCCGAGCGCGCGACGAAGTCCCTGATCTGGCCGTAGAGGTGCTTCTGCGGCTCCCAGGCCGGCACGCCAGCGGCCAGGCTGTCGGAAAGCATCTCGCGGTACCAGCCCAGCCGTTCGCTGAAGCCGGCCGGGCCCAGCAGCGCCGCGGCGCCGGGCACGTTGTCCAGCAGCATCGACTCGGGCGTCGGCACGAAGGCAGAGCCGGGGCGCACCGTGGGGTCGATGGTGCGCACCTCGTCGACGTTCTCCACCGCGCCGCGGCTGAGCTCCAGCAGGTCGGCGGTGGCGTTCACGAAGGGCGCCGCCTCGGCCAGCAGCGGCCGCACCTGGGCCAGCAGCGGCGACGCGCCCTGCAGCGCGTGCGCAGCCACCTGCATCAGGCGCTTGTCCCAGGGCAGGCCGGCCTCGTAGCGCGCCTTGTCCTGGGCGCGCAGCGGCGCCAGGATCTCGGGTTCGTGCAGCGGCCAGACCTGGCAGCGCGGCGCGGCGCTGCCCACGGCGTCGAGCAGGCCGTTGACGGCGCGTCGCGCCGCCTCGTTGGCGCCTTCCATGGTCGCCAGGTCGGTGTGCGTGCGCACATAGTCCGAGGCGAGGAAGAAGTTGGGAATGGCCGTCACCGCCTCGGGCCGCAGGGCCCAGGTGTGCACGAGGTTGACGAGCAGCGGCTCGGAATTCAGCAGCCAGCCCGGCCGCGCCGGGTCGGGCCGGATGTCGGCGTCGAGGAACCAGGAATGCAGGTCTTCGTCGCGCAGCAGTTCCTCGTCGACGTTGATCGACTTCTTCAGCTGCGCCCAGGTCTCGGCCATGACCTCGTCTCGCGAGCAGCGCATGGCGGCGCGGCCGCTGCCGCCGGGCAGCGTCCAGTCGGAGATGTCGACCGAGAGCACGCCGCGCACATGGCTGCTGCCGAAGTCGGCTGGCCCCAGCGCGCGCCAGAACTGCAGCTGCGAGATGCTGGTCAGCGCCCACGGCGTGTCGATGTGGATGACATGGCCGTGGGTAGTGGGCACGTCGCGGTGCAGGTAGAAGATGGCGCCGTTCATCCACTCTACGTTGGGCGCCAGCGTGCGCAGGTGGGCCAGGCCGGGGTCGACGGCCACCATGGCGTCGTTGACCAGGGGCGCCGCGCGTTCCAGCGGCACGGCGCAGATGCAGTGGTCGGCCTGGACGACGCGGCGCTGGCCGTTCTCGACGACCTCGACGCCGGCGAAGCGGCCGCCTTCCATCAGGATCTGCTGCACCTCGGCGTTGTAGCGGTACTGCACGCCCTGGGCTTCGAGCCAGAGGCGCCAGGGGTGGATCCAGACCAGGTCGGTGGGCCCGTCGAGCACGCGGTCGGTGGAACCGGCCGTGGGGTTGACGATGGTCAGCATCAGCTGCACGAAGACGTCGCCGATGGTGCGCGTGCTGGCCGTGCGCGCTTTGGCCGCGACGAGCGAGCGCGTGATGCCCGCGGCGAGGAACTTCTGGTAGGCCGGCGAGCGCTCGGCAGCGCCGACGAAGTCCCACCAGCCGGTGCCTTCGTACTCGCCCAGGCGGCGTTCGGCGCAGCTGGTCAGGATCTGCCAGACGCGGGCGCCGAAGAAGGCCAGGTCCTCGGGCGTGAGGTCGGTGGCCGGGCCGAAGGCCATCACGATGTCGCGCAGAAGCACGCCGGCGTCGGCCGGCGTGCGCGGAAAGGTGGCGGGCACGACGAAGGTCGGCTTGCCGTACTGGGTGATGCCCACGCGTGTCGTCGGCACCAGGTGGTCGGCGACCTTGCGGCCGTCCAGCGCCGGGATGCGGCGCATGGTGTCCACGACGTGCTTGTAGAAGCCGGGGAAGAAGCGGAAGCCGTGCTCGCCCGGCAGGTGGTGCTGGATCGAAGGCACGCTGTGGTCTGCCAGCACATGGCCGGCGCTGGCCGTGCCCTCGTCGGCGACCGGGATGCTGCGCGCCTTGCCGCCGGCGATGTCGCGGCGTTCGAGGACCGTGACCGCGAAGCCGCGTTCGATGAGCTCGTGCGCGGCGCTCATGCCGGCGACGCCGCCGCCCAGGATGACGACGCTAGTCAAGCGGCAGCTCGCTTTTCAGGTGGGGCGCGTAGATGTCGCATTCGACGCGCAGGTCGTGCATCACGACGCGGCCGATGCCGAAGCACTGCAGGCGGTTGATCCACTGCCACTTCGGGTGCGCGGTGACGTACACCGGCGTTGCGTAGAAGGGCGGCGCGCCGCGGTAGACGCCGCGCACGACGTCGGCATAGCCTTCCTCGCCGATGTCGAAGACACCGCCCGACTGCTCGAGGATGAGCGCGCCGTCGCACGTCTCGTAGGTGATCTTGATGTCGACCTCGCCGACGCCGTCGGGGCGTATGCACATCCAGTCGCCGCCCTCGGGCCTGACGCGGCCGACGAGGCGCGGGCCGCGCGCCTGGCCCTGCTCGACGAAGAAGTTGATGCGCCAGCCCTGCGGCGTCAGGCCCAGCACCTCGGCGCGCAGCTTGACCGTCAGCGCGCCCAGGAATTCGAGGCCATAGCCGAAGCGCGGCCGGCCGGTGTCGTCGAGGGCCGGGAAGGCCGAGGCCGGGGTGGCCAGCGCAGCCGCGGGGGCCGGCGCCAGCTGCGGCGCCGGCGCCGCCTGCACCGTCTGCCAGCCCAGCTGCGGTGGCAGCGTGGCCAGCAGCTGGCCGGCGCGGCGCATTTCGGCGCGGAAGTCCAGCCGCTGCCCGGCGGCCAGCGCTGGCAGCTGGGCGACGTAGGTCTGCGTCGCGCCCGGCAGGTCCAGCGGCGCGGCGTGGGCGCGCTGCGGCGCTCCGCCGTCGATGCGGTAGATCACGTCCACCACCTGGCTGAGCTGCGCCGGCGCGACCTGCAGCAGCAGGCGCACCGGTTCTCCGGCGGTGGCTGCCGCCGGCGTGCCCAGGCTCAGCACGGCCGCGCCGGGCGCCACGCGCTCAGCCCTTCTTTGCGGGCGCCAGCAGGCGGCAGACGGCGCCCGGCTGCTTGATGCGCAGGGCCATGCGCTCGTAGACGCGGAAGACGTAGCGCGGCTCCAGCGTCAGCTGCAGGTACTTGACGGTGATGTCGGTGGCCACCACCAGGTCGACCGGGTCGCCGGCCAGCGCCACCACCACGCCGGTGCCTGCGTCCACGGTGCTCGAACGCAGCAGCGGGCCGTTCAGGAAGGGAGTGATGCGGTCGCTGGGCAGCACCATCGAGCCCTTGCTGGGGGTGTTGGCGTCGAGAAAGAGCTTGTTGCCCAGGACACAGGCGAAGGGGCCGTAGTGGCCCTGTGCCTCGAGCTGCTGGATGGCGTCGACGACGGC
>CAIWPS010000058.1 GCA_903914615.1 uncultured beta proteobacterium
AGTGGCTCTTCGACGTCGGTGCCGGCAACGCCGTGGAAACCGTCTACATCCCCGAGGACGACCGCGGCACGCTGTGCGTGTCCTCGCAGGCCGGCTGCGCCGTCGGCTGCCGCTTCTGTTCAACCGGCCACCAGGGCTTCAGCCGCAACCTCACCACGGGGGAGATCGTCGCCCAGCTCTGGCACGCCGAGCACCGGCTGCGCCGCACGCGCGGTCTGGAGGCGGGCGAACGCGCCATCGACAACGTCGTCATGATGGGCATGGGCGAGCCGCTGCAGAACTACGCCGCGCTGCTGCCGGCGCTGCGCACCATGCTCGACGACCACGGCTACGGCCTGTCGCGGCGCCGCGTCACGGTGTCCACGTCGGGCGTGGTGCCGATGATCGACCGCCTGCGCGGCGACTGCCCGGTGGCGCTGGCAGTTTCGCTGCACGCCCCCGACGACGCGCTGCGCGATGCCCTGGTGCCGCTGAACCTCAAGTACCCCATCGCCGACTTGCTGGACGCCTGCGTGCGCTACCTCGAAGCGGCGCCGCGCGACTTCATCACCTTCGAATACTGCATGCTCGACGGCGTCAACGATGCCCCGGCGCAGGCGCAGGAACTGGTGCGCCTGCTCCAGGGCCGCGTGTCCTGCAAGCTGAACCTGATCCCGTTCAACCCCTTCCCGGCTTCGGGCCTGAAGCGCTCGCCGCGCGAACGCGTGCGGGCCTTCGCGCAGGTGCTGCAGGACGCCGGCATCGTGACCACCATCCGCAAGACGCGCGGCGAGGACATCGACGCCGCCTGTGGCCAGCTCGCCGGCGAAGTGCAGGACCGCACCCAGGCGCCGCAGCGCATGGCCATGCGGCGCGTGATTCCCATCGTCGGTGACGCCCCGTCGCCTGCGCTCGGAGCCCTGCAGTGAAGCGGACGCTGCTGCTGCCGGTGTCGGCCTTGCTGCTGGCCGTGGCGGGCTGCGCCAACCAGACCGTCGTTCGGCAGGTCGATGATCGCGAGCCCCGCACCCTGTCCGACCAGGGCGACCCCGAGCGCCGTGCCCGCGTGCGCCTGGAACTGGCCGCGCTCTACTTCAGCCGCGGCCAGACGACGACGGCGCTGGACGAGGTCAAGCGCGCGCTGGCGGCCAAGCCCGACCTGGCCGAGGCCTTCGGCCTGCGCGGCAGCATCTACGCCGGCATGGGCGAGCCAGCGCTGGCCGAAGAGAGCTTCCAGCGCGCCCTGCAGCTGGCGCCGCGCGACGGCGACACCATGCACAACTACGGCTGGTTCCTGTGCCAGCAGAAGCGCTACCCCGAAGCCGACGCGCAGTTCACCGCTGCGCTGGCGCAGCCGCAGTACCGCGACCTCGTGCGCACGCTGCTCGTGCAGGGCATCTGCCAGGCGCGCGCCGGGCGCTGGCCGGAGGCCGAGCGCACGCTGGCCCGCTCCTACGAGCTCGACCCGTCCAACCCCGTCACCGCCTACAACCTCAGCGACGTGCTGCTGCGCCGCGGTGAGCTCGAGCGCGCCCGCTTCTACGTCGGCCGCATCAACGCCGTGCAGGAGCAGACCACGGCACAGAGCCTGTGGCTGGCCGCCCGCATCGAGAGCAAGCTGGGCAACGCCTCGTCGCTGCAGGACCTGGGCCGCCAGCTGCGCGAACGCTTCCCGCAATCCACCGAGGCGCTGCAGTTCGAGCGCGGCCGCTTCGATGAGTGAGCCCGCTTTCGGCCAGGCCAGCGGCGGTGCCCTGCTGCGCGCCGCGCGCGAGAAGCAGGGCCTGCACATCGCTGCGCTGGCGGCGGCGATCAAGGTCGCGCCGCGCAAGCTCGACGCGCTGGAGAACGACCGCTGGGACGAGCTGCCCGACGCCACCTTTGCCCGCGCCCTGGCGCAGACCGTCTGCCGGACGCTGAAGATCGACCCGCGCCCGGTGCTCGACCGCCTGCCGCCGGCCGGCGGGGCGGCTTTCGAGAACGCCCCCGAGGGCCTGAACGCGCCCTTCCGCGAACGCCCCGGCCGCGACGACGCGGGCCTGGCGGTGACGGCCGTGCGACCCATGGTGTGGGCGGCCGCCGTGCTCATGCTGGCGGCGGTGGCGGTGTACTTCTGGCCCGCGGGCTGGCTGACGGACTCGCGCGCCAGTGCCGCGGTCCAGGCGGCTTCGGCGGCAGCGGCGGCCTCCGCGGCCGAGGCGGCGGCGCTGGCTGCGGCCGCGTCAGCGGTGCCCATGCCGCCCGCGCCCGCGGCTTCCGAGGCCATCGCGGCCGCCGTCGAAGCGCCGCCGGTGGTGGCCGCCGAGCCCGTGGCCGCCAAGGCGGTGGCGGTGGCTTCGGCGCCCCCTGCCGTCGCTGCCATCGTGGCCACGGCGCCACCGACTGCCAACGCACCCGCCACCCGCGCAGCGCCGCCGGGGCTCATCCAGCTGAGCACCCGCGACGCATCGTGGATCGAGGCACGCGACGCCGGCGGCAAGCTGTTGCTGTCGCGCCTGGTGCCGGCGGGCGAGAGCGTGGGGCTGGACGGCGCCCTGCCGGTGCGTCTGACCATCGGCAATGCCGCCGCCACCCAGCTGGCCTTTCGCGGCCAAGCCGTCGATCTGCAGCCGAGCACGCGCGACAATGTCGCCCGCGTCGAGTTGAAGTGAGGCCGTGCCCCGGCCGGCCGACGCCAGCGAGGTCCCCGCGATGAATGCCCCCGAACCTGTTGACATCATCGAAGCCGCCGCGCCCGCGCCGCGCCGCTCGCGCCAGGCGCGCGTGGCCTGGGGCGGGCATGTCGTGACCGTCGGCGGCGACGCCCCGGTGCGCGTGCAGTCGATGACCAACACCGACACGGTGGACGCCATCGGCACCGCCATCCAGGTCAAGGAACTGGCACAGGCCGGGTCGGAGCTGGTGCGCATCACCGTCAACACGCCCGAGGCCGCCGAGGCCGTGCCGCACATCCGCGAGCAGCTCGACCGCATGGGCATCGAGGTGCCGCTGGTGGGCGACTTCCACTACAACGGCCACCGCCTGCTCACCGATTTCCCGGCCATGGCGCAGGCCTTGTCGAAGTACCGCATCAACCCCGGCAACGTCGGCAAGGGCGACAAGCGCGACCGCCAGTTCGCGATGATGGTCGAGGCCGCCGCGAAGTACGACAAGGTCATTCGCATCGGCGTCAACTGGGGCAGCCTGGACCAGGAACTGCTGGCCGCGCTGATGGACGAGAACGCGCAGCGGCCGCGGCCGCTGGACGCCAAGCAGGTGATGTACCAGGCGCTGGTGCAGTCGGCCTTGACCTCGGCCGAGGTGGCGCGCGAGATCGGCCTGAACCCCGACAACATCACCATCAGCTGCAAGGTCAGCGGCGTGCAGGACCTGATCTCGGTCTACCGCGCGCTGGCCCGCCGCTGCGACTACGCGCTGCACCTGGGCCTGACCGAGGCCGGCATGGGCACCAAGGGCACGGTGGCCAGCGCCACGGCCCTGGGCGTGCTGCTGCAGGAGGGCATCGGCGACACCATCCGCGTCAGCCTGACGCCGCAACCCGGCGAGGCACGCACCCAGGAGGTGGTGGTGGCGCTGGAAATCCTGCAGAGCCTGGGCCTGCGCACCTTCAACCCGAGCGTCACCGCCTGCCCCGGCTGCGGCCGCACCACCAGCACTACCTTCCAGGAGCTGGCCAAGCAGATCGACGACTTCCTTCGCGCCCAGATGCCGGTGTGGAAGGCACGCTACCCGGGCGTCGAGAACCTGCGCGTGGCGGTGATGGGCTGCATCGTCAACGGCCCCGGCGAGAGCAAGCATGCCGACATCGGCATCAGCCTGCCCGGCACCGGCGAGGCCCCGGCGGCGCCGGTCTTCATCGACGGCGAGAAGGCCCTGACGCTGCGCGGCGAGGGCATCGCGCAGGAGTTCCACAAGATCGTCGAGAGCTACATCGAGCGCCGCTTCGGCGCCGTCACGGCAGCGCATTGACGCGCCTGCACGCCACGCCGCCACCGTTCCTCGACTCTCCTTCGGCGCCCCCTCGCGCCGACACACCCCATGGCTGAAAAACTCCTTGCCGTCAAAGGCATGAACGACATCCTGCCGCCCGATTCGGCGCGCTGGGAGTGGTTCGAGGACACCGTGCGCCGCCTCATGGCGCGCTACGGCTACCGCAATATCCGCACCCCCATCGTCGAGCCGACCGCGCTCTTCGTGCGCGGGCTGGGCGAGGTCACCGACATCGTCGAGAAGGAAATGTATTCCTTCGAGGACCGCATGAACGGCGACCGCCTGACGCTGCGCCCCGAGGCCACGGCCGGCATCGTGCGGGCCGTCAACGAGCACAACGCGCTCTACAACGGGCCGCTGCGGGTCTGGCTGATGGGCCCGATGTTCCGCCACGAACGGCCGCAGAAGGGCCGCTACCGCCAGTTCCACCAGCTCGACGTCGAGGCCCTGGGCCACGTCGGGCCGGACGTCGATGCCGAACTGATCCTGATGGTGCGAGCGCTGTGGCGCGAGCTCGGCCTGGTCGAGGGCCGCGACGTCACGCTCGAACTGAACAGCCTGGGCCAGATCGAGGAGCGCCAGGCCCACCGCGCCGCGCTGCTGGCGCATTTCCAGGACCATTACGCCGAACTCGACGAGGACTCGCGCCGCCGCCTGCACAGCAACCCGCTGCGCATCCTGGACAGCAAGAACCCGGCGATGCAGGCCATGGTCGATGCGGCGCCCGAGCTCATCGACTTCCTCGGGGCCGAGTCGCTGGCGCACTTCAACGCCGTGCGCGCGGTGCTCGACGGCGCCGGCCTGGCCTACCGCATCAACCCGCGCCTGGTGCGCGGCATGGACTACTACAACCTCACCGTCTTCGAGTGGGTGACGCCGCACCTGGGCGCCCAGGCCACGGTGTGCGGCGGCGGGCGCTACGACCGCCTGATCGAGCAGCTCGGCGGCAAGCCGGCGCCAGGCGTGGGCTTCGGCCTGGGCATCGAGCGGCTGCTGCTGCTGCTGGAAGCCGTCGGCGTGCCGGTGCCCTCCAGCGTGCCCGATGCCTACGCCGTGTTACCTGACGCCGCCGCACTGCCGCAGGTGATGCCGGTGCTGGAAGCGCTGCGCGCCGCCGGCGTGGCGGTGGTGCTGAACGCCGGCGGCGGCAGCATGAAGGCGCAGTTCAAGCGTGCCGACGCCAGCGGCGCCCGCCACGCGCTGATCTTCGGCCCCGACGAGCTGGCGCGCGGCGAGGTCGCCGTCAAGCCGCTGCGCGAGGGCATGGCGTCACAGACCAGCCAGGCGCTGGCCGATGTCGCCACCTGGGCCGACCGACTCCGCAACGCATAATCGCGGACCTTTTTTCAGCAATTTCGCCGCACCCTTCCAAGATGGCCACTCAACTCGACCTGCAAGAGCAGGAGCAACTCGACGCGCTCAAGGCGTTCTGGAACAAGCAGGGCAATCTCATCACCTGGGTGCTGCTGCTGGCCCTGGCCGGCATCGCGGGCTGGAACGGCTGGCAGTACTGGCAACGCGAGCAGGCCGCCAACGCCGCGGCGATGTTCGAGGAACTCGACCGCGCCGCGCTGGCCGGCGATGCCGAGAAGACCGGCCGCATCTTCGCCGACCTCAAGCAGCGCTACCCGCGCACCGCCTACGCGCAGCAGGGCGGCCTGATGGCCGCCAAGGTGCAGTTCGGCAAGGGCCAGTCCGACGCGGCGCAGGCCAGCCTTGCCTGGGTCGCCGACAACGCCTCCGACGAGGACCTGCGCACCATCGCCCGCCTGCGCCTGGCCGGCCTGCAGGCCGATGCCAAGCAGTACGACGCGGCGCTCAAGACGCTGGACGCGGCCAAGGCCGAAGGCTTCGAAGCCCTGGCCGCCGACCGCCGCGGCGACATCCTGCTCGCCCAGGGCAAGAAGGACGAGGCGCGCGCGGCGTACCAGGTGGCCTGGAAGGGTCTGGGAGAGAAGCTCGACTACCGCCGCCTGGTCGATGCCAAGCTCACGGCGCTGGGTGCGGCGCCGGAGGCGCCCGTTGGCGCCGCTTCGGGGGCGGCGCAGTGACGCAGCGGCACGGGGCCGCGCCCTGGCTGGCGCTGCTGCTGGCAGGCCTGGCCGCCTGTTCGGCCGACAAGCCCAAGCCGACACCGCTGGAGAACTACGCCCCCAAGATTTCCGCCAGCCAGGTCTGGCAGGCGCGCGTCGGCAGTGTCGGCTTCCCGATGGTCGTCGCGGTGCGCGACGGCACCTTCTTCGTCGCCGGTGGCGACGGTGAACTGCAGGCGCTGCGCGCCGACACCGGCGCCGTCGTCTGGCGCGCCAGCGTCGGCGGCGCCATCGCCGCCGGCGTCGGCAGCGACGGCCGCTACACCAGCGTGGTCACGCGCGGCAACGAGGTCGTCACCTTCGACAGCGGCCGCGAGCTGTGGCGCAAGCGCGTGCCCTCGGCCGTGGTGACGCCGCCGCTGGTGGCCGGCGAGCGCGTCTTCGTGATGGGCGTGGACCGCGCCGTGCATGCCTTCGACGCCATCGACGGCCGCCGCCTGTGGGACCTGGCCAAGCCGGGCGACGCGCTCACGCTGGCCCAGGCCGGCGTGCTGGCGGCCTTTCGCAACACCCTGCTCGTCGGCCAGGGCCAGCGCCTGACGGCGGTCGACCCGCTGCGCGGCACGGTGCAGTGGGAAGTGCCCATCGCCTCGCCGCGCGGCACCAACGAGGTCGAGCGGCTGGCCGACCTGGTCGGGCCCATGGCCCGTTCCGGCGAGCGCTTCTGCGTGCGCGCCTTCCAGTCGGCGGTGGGTTGTGCCGACGCCTCGCGCGGCAGCGTGCTCTGGTCGCGCACCGTCGGCGGCGTCCAGGCGGTGGCCGGCGACGCCGACCTCGTCTTCGGCGCCGACGCCAGCGACCGCATCACGGCCTGGCGCGCCAGCAGCGGCGATGTCGTCTGGACCAACGAGAAGCTGCTCTACCGCGGCCTCGGCGGTGCCCAGGTGCTGGGCAAGTCGCTGGTCTTCGGCGACGCCGAGGGCTTCGTGCACTTCCTCTCCGCCGCCACCGGCGAACAGCAGTTGCGCCTGGCCACGGGCGGCAAGGGCTTCGTCGGAGCGCCGGCCGTCGCTGGCGACACCCTGCTGCTGACCAACAAGGAAGGCGGACTCTTCGCCTTCCGGCTGCCGTAGCGCCGCGTGAAACCCGTCATCGCCCTGGTCGGCCGCGCCAACGTCGGCAAGTCCACGCTCTTCAACCGCATCACGAAGAGCCGCGACGCCATCGTCGCCGACTACGCCGGCCTGACGCGCGACCGCCATTACGGCGACGCGCGCCTGGGCGGCCGCGAGTTCATCGTCATCGACACCGGCGGCTTCGAGCCCGACAAGCCGAGCGGCGTCGTCGCCGAGATGGCCAAGCAGACGCGGCAGGCGGTGGCCGAGGCCGACGTGGTGATCTTTGTCGTCGACATCCGCGGCGGCCTCTCGGCCCAGGACCACGACATCGCACGCTACCTGCGCACGCAGCGCAAGAAGGTGCTGCTGGCGGCCAACAAGGCCGAGGGCATGAACGAGTCGCCGCTGCTGGGCGAATTCCACGAGCTCGGCATCGGTGACCCGCACCCGGTGTCGGCCGCGCACGGCCAGGGCATCCGCAGCCTCCTCGAGGCGGCGCTGGCCGACTTCCCCGAGGCCCACGAGGAAGCCTGGGGTTCCGGCCCCGACGACGACCGCCCGATCCGCCTGGCCGTCGCCGGCCGGCCCAACGTGGGCAAGAGCACGCTCATCAACGCCTGGCTGGGCGAGGAGCGCCTGGTCGCCTTCGACCAGCCCGGCACCACGCGCGACGCCATCCACATTCCCTTCGAGCGCGGCGGCCAGAAGTTCGAGCTCATCGACACCGCCGGCCTGCGCCGCAAGGGCAAGGTCTTCGAGGCGATCGAGAAGTTCTCGGTCGTCAAGACGCTGCAGGCCATCGCCGACGCCAACGTGGTGCTGCTGCTGCTCGACGCCACGCAGGGCGTCAGCGACCAGGACGCCCACATCGCCGGCTACATCCTCGAGTCGGGGCGCGCCGTGGTGCTGGCCGTCAACAAGTGGGACGCCACCGACGACTACCAGCGCCAGCAGCTGCAGCGCTCGATCGAGACCCGGCTGTCGTTCCTGAAGTACGCGCCCGTGCTGCAGATCTCGGCCATCCGCCGCCAGGGCCTGAACGCGGTGTGGAAGGCGATCGGCCAGGCCCATGCCTCGGCCACCGTGAAGATGAGCACGCCGGTGCTGACCCGGCTCGTCCACGAGGCCGCGGAACACCAGGCGCCGCGCCGTGAAGGCCGCTTCCGGCCCAAGATGCGCTACGCCCACCAGGGCGGCATGAACCCGCCGCTGGTGGTCATCCACGGCACCTCGCTCGACCATGTGACCGACAGCTACAAGCGCTTCCTGGAAGGCCGGCTTCGCGAGCACTTCAAGCTCGTCGGCACGCCGGTGCGCATCGAGATGCGATCGGCCGCCAATCCTTTCGACACCAAGGGAACTTGAAGCGGCGCCGCGAACCGAACGCGGCTCGCTTGCCCCTCATCCCAACAGCCGCGACGCGGCGGTGCGGCGCGGCCCTGTGATAACGTGGGTGCTTCGTCGTATTCAACACGGAACATATCGTGAGCAACAAAGGCCAACTTTTGCAGGACCCCTTTCTGAACCTGCTGCGCAAGGAACATGTGCCGGTGTCGATCTACCTCGTCAACGGCATCAAGCTCCAGGGCCACATCGAGTCCTTCGACCAGTACGTGGTGCTGCTGCGCAATACCGTGACGCAGATGGTCTACAAGCACGCGATCTCCACCGTCGTGCCCAGCCGCGCCGTCAACTTCCACGCCACCGAGCCCGGCGATCCGCAGCCCTGAACGCGCACGCCCCGCCGACGCCACCTTGACTGCCGCCCCCGCTTCCGGCGAGCCCACGCGCGCCGTGCTGGTCGGGGTCGATATCGGCGGCAACGCCGACTTCGACGCCACGCTGGACGAACTGGCCCTGCTCGCCGCATCGGCCGGCGACTTGGCGGTGGCGCGCGTCATCGCCCGTCGCCGCGCGCCCGACCCGGCGCTGTTCGTCGGCAGCGGCAAGGCCGACGAGATCAAGGCCCTGGTGGCGGCCACGGCGGCCCACGGCGTCATCTTCGACCAGGCCCTGAGCCCGGCGCAGCAGCGCAACCTGGAACGCCACCTCGGCGTGCCGGTGGCCGACCGCACCTCGCTCATCCTCGACATCTTCGCCGACCGCGCCCAGAGCCACGAAGGCAAGCTGCAGGTGGAACTGGCGCGGCTGCAGTACATGGCCACGCGCCTGGTGCGCCGCTGGAGCCACCTGGAGCGCCAGCAGGGCGGCATCGGCACCCGCGGCGGACCGGGCGAGGCACAGATCGAGCTCGACCGCCGCATGATCGGCGACCGCATCAAGTCGGTGAAGGAGCGG
Organism: uncultured beta proteobacterium; assembly: GCA_903914615.1. Classification (GTDB taxonomy): domain Bacteria; phylum Pseudomonadota; class Gammaproteobacteria; order Burkholderiales; family Burkholderiaceae_C; genus Rubrivivax. The sequence goes on from CAIWPS010000058.1 coordinate 9,419, forward strand.
CTGGAGAAGGTCAAGCGCCAGCGCGGCACCCAGCGCAAGGCGCGCGAGCGCCGCGGCACCTTCCGGGTCTCGCTGGTGGGCTACACCAATGCCGGCAAGTCCACGCTCTTCAATGCCCTGGTGAAGGCCAAGGCCTATGCCGCCGACCAGCTCTTCGCCACCCTCGACACGACGACGCGTTCGCTCTGGCTGGCGCAGGCGCAGAGCTCGGTCTCGCTGTCCGACACCGTGGGCTTCATCCGCGACCTGCCGCACAAGCTGGTCGAGGCCTTCGAGGCGACGCTGCACGAGGCCGCCGACGCCGACCTGCTGCTGCACGTCGTCGACGCCGCCAGCCCGCTGCTGGCCGAGCAGCAGGCCGAGGTCGACCGCGTGCTGGAAGACATCGGCGCCGGCGGCGTGCCGCAGCTGCTGGTCTTCAACAAGTGCGACCTGCTCGACGAGGCGCAGCAGGCCCGCGCGGCGGTGGACTGGATCGAAGTCCATCCCGGCTTGCGGCGCCAGCGCGTCTTCGTCAGCGCGCGTACCGGCCAGGGCCTGGACCTGCTGCGCCTGGCCATCGCCGAAGCGGTCAACGCGCGGTTGAACGCCGGCCCGGCGGCCCCATCTGCCCTGCTGCCCGACGGCTCGTCCGCCCTGGCCCCCTTGGCCGCCGCCGAAGCGGCGCCCACCCTCTGACCGTTTCCGGACCCGCCTGCACCTCCATGCGCGACCCACGAGATCCCTCCTTCCTGGCCCGACTGGGCGCCTGCGGCCAGACGCTGCGTGCCCTCGTCGGCGCGGTGCTGCGCCGGCGCACGCCCACACAGGGCGACATGCTGGTCTACAGCAACCGCAACGACGGCCCGCCCGACCTCGACGAGCTCTGGCGCGACTTCAACCGCAAGCTCAGCGGCCTCTTTGGCGGCAAGGGCGGCGGCGGCGGCCGCGGCACCGACCCCGTACCCGGCGGCCCCTTCCAGCCCGACTTCAAGAGCGCCGGCATCGGCATCGGCCTGATCGCCGGCGTGGCGTTGCTGATCTGGCTGGGCAGCGGCTTCTACATCGTGCAGGAAGGCAACCGCGCCGTCGTCACCACCTTCGGCAAGTACAGCCACACCACCGATGCCGGCTTCCAGTGGCGCTTCCCCTACCCGGTGCAGGCGCACGAAATCGTCGCCGTGACGCAGCTGCAGTCGGTCGAGGTCGGCCGCAACACCGCGGTGCAGGCCACCGGGCTGCGCGACTCGTCGATGCTGACCCAGGACGAGAACATCGTCGACATCCGCTTCACCGTGCAGTACCGCCGCGCCGACGCGCGCGCCTACCTGTTCGAGAACAACCGCCCCGACGAGGCCGTGGTGCAGGCCGCCGAGTCCTCGGTGCGCGAGATCGTCGGCCGCAGCCGCGTCGACCAGGTGCTGTACGAGCAGCGCGACGCCATCGCGGCCGAGCTCGTCAAGTCCATCCAGGCCCAGCTCGACCGTCTGAAGGCCGGCATCGTCATCTCCAACGTCAACATGCAGAACGTGCAGGTGCCCGAGGCCGTGCAGTCGGCCTTCAACGACGCCTTCAAGGCGGGCGCGGACCGCGACCGCTTCAAGAACGAGGGCCAGGCCTACGCCAGCGACGTCATCCCCAAGGCCCGCGGCACGGCGTCGCGGCTGCTCGAGGAGTCCGAGGGCTACCGCTCGCGCGTCATCGCCCAGGCCGAAGGCGACGGGCAGCGCTTCCGGTCCGTGCTGACCGAGTACCAGAAGGCACCCCAGGTCACGCGCGACCGGCTGTACCTGGAAACGATGCAGCAGATCTACTCCAACGTGACCAAGGTGATGGTGGACAGCCGCTCCGGTTCCAACCTGCTGTACCTGCCGCTGGACAAGCTGCTGGCACAGACGGCGGCCTCGGCGCCGGCCGCCTCCGGCGGCGGCGTCACGGTCGTGCCGGCCCCCGCGCCCGTGGACGCCACGGGCACGCAGAGCGTGGACATCCGGTCGCGCGACGGCAGCCGCGGTCGCGACCGCGAAGGCCGCTGAATGAGGGCCGTGAGCATGAACCGCATCGCACTCTTCGTCGCCGTCGCGCTGATCGCGCTGATGGGCGCAGCCAGCACCCTGTTCATCGTCGACCAGCGCCAGGTCGGCGTGGTCTACGCCCTGGGCGAGATCAAGGAAGTCATCACCGATCCCGGCCTGCACTTCAAGCTGCCGCCGCCGTTCCAGAACGTCGTCTTCCTCGACAAGCGGGTGCAGACGCTGGACAGCCCGGAATCGCGCCCCATCTTCACCGCCGAGAAGAAGAGCCTGATCATCGACTGGCTCGTGAAGTGGCGCATTTCCGAGCCGCGGCAGTTCATCCGCAACAACGGCGTCGACTTCCGCAACCTGGAAAGCCGCCTCTCGCCCGTGGTGCAGGCCGCCTTCAACGAGGAGATCACCAAGCGCGACGTGCGTGGCGTGCTGGCCAAGGAGCGCGAAACGGTGATGAAGGACGTGCGCACGCGCCTGACCGACGAGGCCAAGTCCTTCGGCATCGAGATCGTCGACGTGCGCATCAAGCGCGTGGACTTCGTCGCCGACATCACCGACTCGGTCTACCGCCGCATGGAGTCCGAACGCAAGCAGGTCGCCAACGAACTGCGCTCGCAGGGTACGGCCGAGGCCGAGAAGATCCGCGCCGACGCCGACCGCCAGCGCGAGGTCATCATCGCCGAGGCCTACCGCGACGCGCAGAAGATCAAGGGCGAGGGCGACGCCAAGTCATCGGCGCTGTATGCCGAAGCCTTCGGCCGCGACGCCAGCTTCGCGCAGTTCTACCGCAGCCTGGAGGCCTACCGCGCGGCCTTCCGCAGCAAGAGCGACATCATGGTGGTGGACCCCAGCAGCGAATTCTTCAAGGCCATGCGCGGCGGCGCGGCGCCCGCCACGGCGGCGCCCGGGCGCAAGTAGGCGGCGCGCTGGGCGGACATGGGCGACCTGCTGCTCGGCGCACTGGCGCTGATGCTGGTCTTCGAAGGCCTGCTGCCTTTCCTGAGCCCGGGCGCGTGGCGCTCGGTGTTCGAACGTGCGACGCGCATGTCCGACGGCCAGATCCGCTTCATCGGCCTGACCAGCATGGTCTGCGGGCTCCTGCTGCTGTACGTCTGGCATTGAGTCCCCGGCCGCGCCCCTTGCGGCGCCTACAATCCCCGCTTTAACCCGGGTGCGTTCCATGTTGTCTGCCTGGCTGCTGCCCGAGCACATCGCCGATGTCCTGCCGGCCCAGGCGCGGCGCGTCGAAGAACTGCGCCGGGCACTGCTGGACCGGGCGCGCGGCTATGGCTTCGAGCTCGTCATCCCGCCCCTGCTCGAGCACCTCGAGTCGCTGCTTTCAGGCACCGGCCGCGAGCTCGATCTGCGCACCTTCAAGCTCGTGGACCAGCTCAGCGGCCGCATGCTCGGCCTGCGCGCCGACACCACGCCGCAGGCCGCGCGCATCGATGCCCACCTGCTCAACCGCGAGGGCGTGACGCGCCTGTGCTACTGCGGCCCGGTGCTGCACACGCGTGCCGGCGGCGGCGAGTCCAGCCGCGAGCCGCTGCAGTTCGGCGCCGAGATCTTCGGCCATGCCGGGCTCGAGGCCGATCTTGAAGTGGTGGAGCTGGCGCTGGACTGCCTGCAGGCGGCGCGCACCGGCCCGCTGGTCATCGACCTCGCCGACGCGCGCGTGCTGCGCGGCGTGCTCGCGGGTGTGCCGCTGGACGGCGTGCAGCTGCAGGACATCGTGCAGGCGCTGTCGGAGAAGGACGCACCGGCCCTGCGGGCGCTGACCCGGCAGGTCCCCGTCGAGGCCCGCGACGGGCTGCTGGCACTGCTGCGCCTGTACGGCGGCGACGAGGTGCTGGCGGCGGCGCGCCAGGCCCTGCCGCAGCGGCCGCTGGTGCGCGAGGCGCTGGACCAGCTGCAGTGGCTGGCCGGCCAGCTGCGCGCAGCCTATCCGGGCCTGAACATCGGCTACGACCTCTCCGACATGAGCGGCTATGCCTACTACAGCGGCCTGCGCTTTGCCGTCTATGGCGGCGGCTGCAGCGACGCCCTGGCGCGCGGCGGCCGCTACGACGAGGTCGGCGCCATCTTCGGCCGCAACCGGCCGGCCGTGGGCTTCAGCCTGCTCGACCTGAAGGCCTTGGCCGAAGTGGCCGGCCCCTTGCCCCTGGCGGCTGCCATCCGCGCGCCCTGGGGCGAGGACCCGGCCCTGCGGGCGGCCGTGCGCCGCCTGCGCGAGAGCGGCGAAACCGTGCTCGCGCTGGCACCCGGCGAGGCGCTGGAGGCGCAGGCCTACACCTGCGACCGCGAACTGGTCTGCGTCGCCGGGCTTTGGGTCCTGCGCGCGCTGCCGCCCGCGAACTGAACGTTTCGAAGGACAGATTCGACATGCAAGCAACCGTCCGGCCCGGCGCGGGCCGCAACGTGGTGGTCGTCGGCACCCAGTGGGGCGACGAAGGCAAGGGCAAGATCGTCGACTGGCTCACCGACCATGCCCAGGGCGTGGTGCGCTTCCAGGGTGGCCACAACGCCGGCCACACGCTGGTCATCGCCGGCCGCAAGACGGCCCTGCAGCTCATCCCCTCGGGCGTGATGCGCGAGGGCGTGGCCTGCTACATCGGCAACGGCGTGGTCGTCGACCCGACGCACCTGCTGAGCGAGATCGCGCGCATCGAGCAGCTGGGCATCGACGTGCGCTCGCGGCTCTTCCTGTCCGAATCCTGCCCGCTCATCCTGCCCTTCCACGCCGAGCTCGACCGTGCCCGCGAGGCGCGGCGCGCCAACACGCCCAGCGGCAAGATCGGCACCACCGGCAAGGGCATAGGCCCGGCCTACGAGGACAAGGTGGCGCGGCGGGCGCTGCGCGTGCAGGACCTGAAGCACCCGGCGCGCTTCGAGACCAAGCTGCGCGAGCTGGTCGAGCTGCACAACGCCGAGCTCACCGTCGTGCTGGGTGCCGCGGCGCTCGAATGGCAAGCCATGCTCGACGCCGCGCTGCAGGCCGCCGAACAGCTGCGGCCGCTGATGGCCGACGTCGGCTACCGACTGCACAACGCCCACCTGTCCGGTGCCAACCTGCTGTTCGAAGGCGCCCAGGGCACGCTGCTCGACATCGACCACGGTACCTACCCCTTCGTCACCTCCAGCAACTGCGTGGCCGGCAACGCCGCCGCCGGCTCGGGCGTCGGGCCGGGGATGCTGCACTACATCCTGGGCATCACCAAGGCCTACACGACACGTGTCGGCGGCGGCCCCTTCCCCACCGAACTCGACATCGACACCGCGGGCGGCGTCGGCCACCACCTCTCCACCGTCGGCCAGGAGCGCGGCACGGTGACTGGCCGGGCGCGGCGCTGCGGCTGGCTGGACGCGGCGGCGCTCAAGCGCAGCATCATCATCAACGGCGTCTCGGGCCTGTGCATCACCAAGCTCGACGTGCTCGACGGCCTTCCCGAGATCCTTATCTGCACCGGCTACAAGCTCGGCGGCCGCGTGCTCGACGTGCTGCCGCTGGACGCCGACGACATCGCCGAGTGCGAACCCGTCTACGAGTCGCTGCCCGGCTGGCCCGACACCACGGCCGGCCTGACGAACTGGGAGCAGCTGCCGCTGAACGCGCGCCGCTACCTGGAGCGCATGCAGGCCCTCATCGGCGCGCCCATCGACATGGTCTCCACCGGCCCCGACCGCGTGCATACCATCCTGCTGCGCCACCCCTTCCGGGCCTGATCCGCGCGCCTGAACCACCCGCCCACTCTAGGAGATCCCGAGCATGCTCACCGACGACGGCAAGCACCTGTACGTGTCCTGGGACGAGTACCACCTGCTGACCGAACGCCTGGCCTTGAAGGTGGCGCATTCGGGCTGGGAATTCGACCAGATCCTGTGCCTGGCCCGCGGCGGCATGCGGCCCGGCGATGTGCTGTCGCGCGTCTTCGACAAGCCGCTGGCCATCATGTCCACCAGTTCCTACCGTGCCGACGCCGGCACCATCCAGGGCCGCCTGGACCTGGCCAAGTACATCACCATGCCCAAGGGCGAGCTGGCCGGCCGCGTGCTGCTGGTCGACGACCTGGCCGACACCGGCGTGACGCTGCGAGCGGTGGTGGACCGGCTGCGCGGCATGCCCGCGATCCAGGAACTGCGCGCCGCCGTGCTGTGGGTCAAGGGTGTCTCGACCTACGTGCCCGACTACTACGTCGAGACGCTGCCCACGAGCCCGTGGATCCACCAGCCCTTCGAGGAGTACGACAACCTCCGGCCGGACGCCCTGGCGAAGAAGTTCGCGGTCTGAGCATTCTGAGACTTGCCGCGAACTTGCGAGGAACTGCGCCGTCTGAAAACGAAGAAGCCGACGTGTTCTTCAACACATCGGCTTCGCAATCTCTTGGTGCCCAGGAAGGGACTCGAACCCCCACGCCGTTAAGCGCTAGTACCTGAAACTAGTGCGTCTACCAATTCCGCCACCTGGGCCATCAGGAACTTAGGAATATACCATCAAACAAAACGACCTCTCAAGCCCGGCGCCTGCCGGTCCCGCCCTGATGGGCGAATTCGAAGGCCGCGTCGAGGGCCACCGCGATGGCCACGGCTTCGTGGTCCCCGACAACGGCGACCCCTATATCTTTCTCGCGCCGCAGGAGATGCGCAGCGTGCTGCACCGCGACCGCGTTCGCGTGCGCGTGCTGCGCTACGACCGCAAGGGCCGGCCCGAAGGCCGCGTGCTCGACATCCTCGAGCGCCGCAAGACCCCCATCATCGGCCGCCTGCTTCATGAAGGCGGGCAGTGGGTGGTGGCGCCCGAGGACAGCCGCTACGGCCAGGACATCCTCATTCCCAAGAACGCGATTGCCACCGCCGCGGTGGGGCAGGTGGTCTCGGTCGAACTCACCGAGCCGCCTTCGCTGCATTCGCAGCCGGTGGGCCGCGTCGTCGAGGTGCTGGGCGAGATCGACGACTCGGGCATGGAGATCGAGATCGCAGTGCGCAAGTACGAAGTGCCGCACGAGTTCTCTGCCGAGACGCTGGCACAGGCCGCGGCGCTGCCCGAGAGGCTGCGCCCGGTGGACCGCAAGAACCGGGTCGACCTCGGTGATGTCGCCCTCGTGACCATCGACGGCGAGGACGCGCGCGACTTCGACGACGCCGTCTACTGCGAGCCCTTCAAGCGCGGCCGCGGCAAGACCGCCTTCGAGGGCTGGCGGCTCATCGTCGCCATTGCCGACGTCAGCCATTACGTCAAGCCCGGCGAGCCGTTGGACGAGGACGCCTACGAGCGCGCCACCTCGGTGTACTTCCCGCGCCGCGTCATCCCGATGCTGCCCGAAAAGCTGTCCAACGGGCTGTGTTCGCTGAATCCCGAGGTCGAGCGCCTGGCCATGGTCTGCGACATGCTGGTGGCGCAGGACGGGCACATCGACGCCTACCAGTTCTACCCCGCCGTCATCAACTCGCACGCGCGGCTCACCTACACCGAAGTGGCCGCGGTGCTGGCCAACACGCGCGGCCCCGAGGCGCAGAAGCGCGCCGACCTCGTGCCGCACCTGCTGCACCTGCACGAGGTCTACCGGGCCCTGCTCAAGCAGCGCGCCAAGCGCGGCGCGGTCGACTTCGAGACCACCGAGACGCAGATCGTCTGCGACGACCAGGGCCGCATCGAGAAGATCGTGCCGCGCACGCGCACCGAGGCGCACCGCCTGATCGAGGAGTCCATGCTCGCGGCCAACGTCTGCGCCGCCGAGTTCATCGCCGCCGCCGACCACCCCTGCCTGTTCCGCGTCCACGAAGGGCCCACGCCCGAGAAGCGCGTCTCGCTGCAGGCCATGCTGCGCTCGCTGGGCGTGGCCGTGAACCTCAGCGACGACCCGCAGCCGGCGGAGATCCAGGCCATCGCCCAGGCCGTCTCGGGCCGGCCCGACGCGACGCATATCCACACCCTGCTGCTGCGTTCGATGCAGCAGGCCATCTACACCGTGCACAACAGCGGCCACTTCGGCCTGGCCTACGAGGCCTACGCGCACTTCACGAGCCCGATCCGGCGCTACCCCGACCTGCTGGTGCACCGCGTCATCAAGGCCGTGCTGGCCGGTCGCCGCTACCACCTGGCCGCCAGCGCCAAGACGCGCGTGCTCGAGGTGCGCAAGGCGGGCAAGCTGCAGAGCGCGCGCGCCGCCAAGCCGATGTCGCAGGAGATGGCCTTGTGGGAAGCCGCCGGCGGCCACTGCAGCGCCAACGAACGCCGGGCCGACGAGGCCAGCCGCGATGTCGAGGCCTGGTTGAAGTGCCGCTACATGCGCGAACACCTGGGCGAGGAGTTTTCCGGCACGGTCAGCGCCGTGGCCGGCTTCGGCCTCTTCGTCACGCTGGACGCGCTCTACGTCGACGGTCTGGTGCACATCACCGAACTCGGTGGCGAGTACTACCGCTACGACGAAGCTCGCGGCGAACTGCGCGGCGAACGCAGCGGCATCCGCTACGCCGTCGGCGCGCGGGTGCGGGTGCAGGTCAGCCGCGTCGACCTCGATGGCCGCAAGATCGACTTCCGCATGGTGCGCGAAGGCGAAGGCGACAAGTTGCTGGCGCGCGGCGAGAAGCTGCGGCCGGTGGGCGCCGTGGCGCCGGCCACGGCGGCCGAGGCGCTGGCCGCCGTGCGCGAGGCCGACCGGGCCACGAAGCAGGCAGCGCGCAGCGCCAAGGCCAAGACCGCGGGCGCGCTTGCGGGGGCCCCGCGCTCGCGCAAACCCGGCCCGCAGCGGCCGGCACCCCGGCCGCGCGCCAGGCGCTGAAGCGCAGGGCGCA
>CAIWPS010000059.1 GCA_903914615.1 uncultured beta proteobacterium
AGCATGGCCAGGTCATCCAGTCCTTCACGCAGGCCGAGCTGCCTTCGCGGCTGGAGCGCCTGCACGAATACCTGGGCGTATGACATGGTGCCCCCAAGCTCGCTATCGCTCGCTACCCCCGAGGGGGCCGTCCGCCAGCGGACCGGCAAAGCCGGTTCCGCGACGGGAAGCTTGATTCCAACTAACCGAAGGAGAGACCGCATGAAACCAAAGCAACTCACCGCCGCCTGCACGCTGGCCCTGGCCGCGATGGTCGGCGCCCCCTTGCCGGCGCAGGCCCAGATCTCTGGCGACGTCATCAAGATCGGCATCATCACCGACATGGCCGGGCTGTACTCCGACATCGACGGCCCGGCCGGCGTCGAGGCCATCCGCATGGCGGTGGCCGACATGGGCGGCGCCATCAACGGCAAGAAGATCGAGGTGATGTACGCCGACCACCAGAACAAGCCCGACGTCGCAGCCGCCAAGGCGCGCGAGTGGTTCGACACCCAGGGCCTGGACATGCTGATCGGCGGCACCAACTCCGGCACCAGCCTGGCCATGGCCAAGGTGGCGGCGGAGAAGAAGAAGCTCTTCATCAGCGTCGGCGCGGCCACGTCTGCGCTGACCAACGAGCAGTGCAACCCCTACACCCTGCACTGGGCCTACGACACCGTGGCGCTGGCCAAGGGCACCGGCAACGCGGTGGTCAAGAGCGGCGGCAAGAGCTGGTACTTCCTGACCGCCGACTACGCCTTCGGCGCCCAGTTGCAGAACGACACCGCGGCCGTCGTCAAGGCCGCCGGCGGCACTGTCGTCGGCTCGGTCAAGCACCCGCTGTCGGCCAGCGACTTCAGCTCCTTCCTGCTGCAGGCGCAGGGCAGCAAGGCGCAGATCCTGGGCCTGGCGAATGCCGGTGGCGACACCATCAACAGCATCAAGGCGGCCAACGAATTCGGCATCACCAAGACGATGAAGCTGGCCGGCCTGCTGGTCTTCATCAACGACATCCATTCGCTCGGCCTGAAGACCACGCAGGGCATGTACCTCACCGACAGCTGGTACTGGAACAAGGACGCCGAGACGCGCGCCTGGAGCCGCAAGTTCTTCGAGAAGATCAAGCGCATGCCATCGTCGGTGCAGGCCGGCGACTACTCGGCGGCGCTGCAGTTCCTGAATGCCGTGAAGGCCGCGGGCAGCGACGACCCGGACAAGGTGCTGGCACAGCTGAAGAAGATGAAGATCAACGACATCTTCACCAAGGGCGGCTTCGTGCGCGCCGACGGCAGCATGATCCACGACATGTACCTGATGCAGGTGAAGGCGCCCGACAAGTCGGTCGAGCCCTGGGACTACTACAACGTCGTGCAGACCTTCAAGGGCGAGGAAGCCTGGACCACCAAGGCCGAGACCAAGTGCGGCCTGTGGAAGTAGTGTGGCCAGTGTCCTCATCAAGGGCTTGCACGGATCCGGCTTTGCCGGTCCGTCGCAACGCGCCCCCTCGGGGGGCAGCGACCGTTAGGGCGCGTGGGGGCTGATGGAAATTTTCGGCATCCCCGTCCAGGCCTTCATGGGCCAGCTGCTGCTCGGGCTCGTCAACGGTTCGTTCTACGCCATGCTCAGCCTCGGCCTGGCGGTGATCTTCGGGCTGCTGGGCATCGTCAACTTCGCCCATGGCGCGCTGTACATGATCGGCGCCTACGTGGCCTGGCTGGCGATGGAGAAGTTCGGCATCGGCTTCTGGTGGGCGCTCGTCATCGCGCCGCTGGTCGTCGGCACTTTAGGCGTCGTCATCGAGCGCACGCTGCTCAAGCAGCTGTACAAGATCGACCCCATCTACGGCCTGCTGCTGACCTTCGGCCTGGCGCTCATCGCCGAGGGCATCTTCCGCGACCAGTTCGGCGTCTCGGGCCAGCAGTACGCGGTGCCCGACGCGCTGGCGGGGGCCACCGACCTGGGCTTCATGGTGCTGCCCAATTACCGCGCCTTCGTCGTCTTCGCTTCGCTGCTGGTGTGCCTGGTGACGTGGTGGACGATCGAGCGCACGCGCCTGGGCAGCTACCTGCGCGCCGGCACCGAGAACCCGGCGCTGGTGCAGGCCTTCGGCGTCAACGTGCCGATGATGGTCATGCTCACCTACGGCACCGGCGCCGGCCTGGCCGCGCTGGCCGGCGTGCTGGCGGCGCCGGTGATCCAGATCACGCCGCTGATGGGCAGCAACCTCATCATCGTCGTCTTCGCCGTCGTCGTCATCGGCGGCATGGGCTCGATCCTGGGCAGCATCCTCACCGGCCTGGCGCTGGGCCTCGTCGAGGGCCTGACCAAGGTCTTCTACCCCGAGGCGTCGAGCATCGTCGTCTTCGTCATCATGGCCATCGTGCTCGTCATCCGGCCGGCCGGTCTGTTCGGCAAGGAAAAATGATGAGCGCATTGCCGGAAGCCGAGATCACGCGCCGTTCGCGCATCGCCTGGGGCGTGGTGCTGGCGCTGCTCGTCGCCGCGCCCTTCATCGGCCTGTACCCCATCTTCGTGATGAACGCGCTGTGCTTCGCGATCTTCGCCTGCGCCTTCAACCTGCTGCTGGGTTTCACCGGCCTCTTGTCCTTCGGCCACGCCGCCTACCTGGGCGCGGCCGCCTACTTCACCGGCTGGCTCATCAAGTCGGCCGGCTTCACGCCCGAGCTCGGCATCCTCGCCGGCACGCTGGGCGCGGGGCTGATCGGCCTCGTCGTCGGCCTCATCGCCATCCGCCGCCAGGGCATCTACTTCGCGATGATCACGCTGGCGATGGCGCAGATGGTCTATTTCGTCTGGCTGCAGGCGCCCTTCACCGGCGGCGAGGACGGCCTGCAGGGCGTGCCGCGCGGCAAGCTCTTCGGCCTGCTGCCGCTGTCCAACGACATCGTCATGTACTTCGTCGTGCTGGCGGTGTTCGTGGCCGTCTTCCTGGGCATCATCCGCATCGTCCATTCGCCCTACGGCCAGGTCCTGAAGGCGATCCGCGAGAACGAGCCGCGCGCCATCTCGCTGGGCTACGACGTCGACCGCTACAAGCTGCTGGCCTTCGTGCTGTCCACCACCCTGGCCGGCCTGGCCGGTTCGCTGAAGACCGTGGTGCTGGGCTTCGCGACGCTGTCCGACGCGCACTGGTCGCTGTCGGGCGAAGTCGTGCTGATGACGCTGCTGGGCGGCATGGGCACCTTCGCCGGGCCGGTGCTGGGCGCCTTCACCATCGTCGGGCTGCAGAACTTCCTCGCCGACCGCGTGGGCTCGTGGGTGACGGTCATCATCGGCGTCATCTTCGTCGTCTGCGTCGTCGGCTTCAGGCGCGGCTTCGTCGGCGAGCTGCTGGCCTGGCAGCGCCGCCGCGGCAAGGGCGGCTGAGCGCTTAAGCTTGCGGCCGCCCCATGGCCGCCATCCCGCTCATCTACATCGCGCGCAACCTGCGCGTGCGCCGCGTCACCACCGCGCTCACCGCCGCCGGCATGGCGCTGGTGGTCTATGTCTTCGCCACCGTGCTGATGATGAGCGAGGGCATCCGCGCCACGCTGGTGGCCACCGGCCAGCCCGACAACGTCATCGTGCTGCGCAAGGGCGCCGGGGCCGAGATCAACAGCGCCATCACGCGCGACCAGGCTGCCATCCTCGAATCCCTGCCCGGCGTGGCCACCGACGCCGACGGCCGCGCGCTGGCGAGCAAGGAGCCGGTGGTGCTGAGCAACCTCGTCAAGCGCGGCAGCGGCAAGGCCAGCAACGTCACGCTGCGCGGCAGCAGCCAGACCGGCCTGGCGCTGCGGCCGCAGGTCAATCTGGTGCAGGGGCGCATGTTCCGCGCCGGCACCAGCGAAGTCATCGCGGCGCAGTCGGTGGCGGCGCGCTTTGCCGGCGTCACGCTCGGCGGCACGCTGCGCTTCGGCGGCCGCGACTGGACCGTGGTCGGCCTCTTCGACGCCGGCCGCAGCGGCTTCGACAGCGAGATCTGGGCCGACGCCGAGCAGCTGATGGCGGCCTTCCGGCGCCAGAGCTATTCCTCGGTGGTGCTCAAGCTGGCCGACCCATCGACCTTCGACACCCTGCGCGAGCGCATCGACACCGACCCGCGCCTGACCCTGGAGGCCAAGCGCGAGGAACGTTTCTACGCCGAGCAGAGCGAGGCGCTGGCCAACTTCATCAGCATCCTGGGCACCTCGCTGGCCATCATCTTCTCGATCGGCGCGGTGGTGGGCGCGATGATCACGATGTTCGGTTCGGTGGCCTCGCGCGTGGGCGAGATCGGCACCCTGCGTGCGCTGGGCTTCCGCCGCGGCGCGGTGCTGGTGGCCTTCCTGGGCGAGTCGCTGCTGCTGTCGGTGCTGGGCGGCGTGTTCGGGCTGCTGGGTGCGCTGGCGATGCAGGCGGTGGACGTGTCCACCACCAACTTCGCCACCTTCGCCGAGCTCGCCTTCCAGTTCCGCATGACGCCGGCGATTGCCTTCCAGTCGCTGCTGTTCGCGCTCTTCATGGGCTTCGTCGGCGGCTTCATCCCGGCCTGGCGGGCAGCGCGGCTGAAGATCGTCGACTGCCTGCGCGCGGCCTGAAGTTCAGACCCGCGGCGCACCTTCGCGCAGCGAGCGCAGGGCCGCGTGGGCCTGCGGGTAGTCGAAGCGGCGCAGCGGCGTTTCGACCTCGGCCACGGCGGCGCCGTAGCGCGCGCGCAGGCCGTCGGCCAGGCGGCGGTACAGGGCCAGGGTCTCGAAGTCGGCGGCCGCCAGGCGGGCCTGCAGGTCGTCCAGCTGGGCGTCGTCGAGCGCTGGCACGGGCAAGGGCACCACGCCCGTCGCGTCCGTCACGCCCGCTGCAGCGCGCCCGGGCAGCCACTGCAGCAGCGCCGCGTAGAGCTCCTGCAGCACCACCGGCTTGGCGACATGGCCGTCCATGCCCGCGGCCAGGCAGGCGTTGCGGTCCTCGCCGTAGGCATTGGCGGTCATCGCCAGGATGGGCAGCGCGGCACCGCCGGGCAGGGCGCGGATGCGGCGCGTCGCCTCCAGCCCGTCCATCACCGGCATCTGCATGTCCATCAGCACCAGGTCGTAGGCCTGCTGCTGCACCTGCTGCACGGCTTCGGCGCCGTCGTTGGCCACGTCGGCCTGCAGGCCGGCCGACGCCAGCAGGGCCAGCGCCACTTCCTGGTTGACGGCGTTGTCCTCGACCAGCAGCAGGCGGGCGTGGCCGTGCAGGCGCCGCAGGGTGGCTTCGTCGGCCGGCAGCGCCGGCGGACCGCCAGCCGCCACCGGCCGTGCCGACCCGAACTGCGCCGTGAACCAGAACTCGCTGCCCACGCCGGGCACGCTGCGCACGCCCAGGCTGCCGCCCATGATGGCCACCAGCCGCTGCGTGATCGCCAGGCCCAGGCCGGTGCCGCCGTAGCGCCGCGTCGTCGAGGTGTCGGCCTGCACGAAGGCGTCGAACAGCGTGGCCAGCTTCTCGGGCGCGATGCCGATGCCGCTGTCGCTAACGGTGAAGCGCAGCCGCACCCCCGGCCCGTCGTGCGGGGCGGGCTCGACGCGCAGCGCCACGCGCCCGCGCTCGGTGAACTTGACGGCGTTGCTGAGCAGGTTCACCAGCGCCTGCTGCAGCCGCAGCGGGTCGCCGCGCAGCGCGCCGGGCGCGGCCGCGGCGTCGAAGTCCAGCGCCAGGCCCTTGGCCTGCGCGGCACCGGCCACCAGCGAGCGGCTGTCCGCCAGCACCTGGCCGAGCGCGAAGTCGGTGCTCTCCAGCTCCAGCCGGCCGGCCTCGATCTTCGACAGGTCCAGGATGTCGTTGATGAGCTGCATCAGGTGGCCGGCGGCGCCGCCCACCTTGTCCAGGCGCTCGCGCGCCGTGGCGTCCTCGGTGTCGCGCTGCAGCAGGTGCGTGAGGCCGATGATGGCGTTCATCGGCGTGCGGATCTCGTGGCTCATGTTGGCCAGGAAGGCGCTCTTGGCCAGGTTGGCCGCCTCGGCGCGGTCGCGCGCCTGCAGCAGCTCGGCGTTGGTCTGCTGCAGGCGCAGTTCGGCCTGCTTGATCTCGGTGATGTCGCTGGCCACGATGAGCAGCCCGCGCAGTTCGCCGTCGACGAAATCGGGCAGGTACTGCACCAGGCTGTGCACCTCGCGGCCCGCCGGGTCGTGCGACACGCGCAGCACCTGGTGCGGCCGGCCGGCCAGCACGTCGGGCAGGAAGCGCTGGTTCTCGCCCTGCAGGGCCGGCCCCAGCAGCTCGCCCAGCGGCATGCCGATGATCTCGGCCTCGCTGCGGCCGAACCAGCTGCGGTGGGCGCGGCTGGAGAAGCGGCAGCGCAGCTCGCGGTCCCAGTACGAGATGCGGCTGGGCACGCTGTCGGCGACGGTGCGGATGAAGCGCTCGTTCTCGGCCAGCGCCTGGTTCAGGTGCTGCAGGTCGTGCGTGCGTTCCTGCACCAGCTCCTGCAGGTGGTGGCGGTGGCGGTCGAGCTCGGCGCCCAGGCGCTTGCGTTCGGTGATGTCCTCGCCGATGACCAGGTAGTGGGTGATGCGGCCGTCGGGCTGGCGGATGGGTGCCGCGTGCACGAACTCGTCGTAGGGCTGGCCGTTCTTGCGCTGGGTGTCGATCTCGCCGCGCCAGGTCTCGCCGCGCAGGATCGCGGCGCGCAGCTCGTCGCGGCGCGCCGGCGCGCGCGTGATCGGCTGCAGCGCCACGCGCAGCCGCCCCAGGGCCTCGGCGCGCGTCCAGCCGCTGTCGCGCTCGTAGGCGGCGTTGACGTACTCGATGCGGCCCTCGGTATCGCTGATGACGATGGCGATGGGGCATTGCTCGACGGCCAGCGAGAGCTGGCGCAGCAGCGCCTGCGCCTCGTGGCGCTCGGTGATGTCGTTGAACGACGTGACCACGGCCGTCAGCACCGCGCCTGCGCCCTCGCGCACCGGCTCGGCGTTGACGAGCAGCCAGCGCTGCGCGCCGCTGCCGGGCTGGCGCACGCCGATGAGCACGCCGCGGCAGGGCTCGCCCGTGGCCAGGGTGCGGTTCAGCGGCAGTTCTTCCAGCGGCAGCGCCGTGCCGTCGGCGCGCAGCGGCTGCCACTGCGCGACGATGTCGCGGCGGCGCAGCTGGCGCAGGTCGGCGCCGAAGAAGCTCTCGGCGCGCGGGTTGCAGGCCTGCAGCCGGCGGTCGGTGCCGAAGACCAGGATGCCTTCGTCCAGCACCGTGACCATCGATCGGTACTGCGACTCGCTGCGGCGCAGCGCGTCTTCGGTGCGACGCTGCGCGGTGATGTCGCTGCGCACCACCACGGCGCCGCCGCCGCGGCTGCGCAGCGGCGTGGCGTTGAGCCGCAACCAGCGCTGCTCTTCGCCGACGGCGCAGGGGTACTCGGCGGTGAGCGTCGCCTGGCGCCCCTCGAGCACTGCGGCGAGGCCCTCGGCCACGGCCAGGGCGCCCTCGCGCTCGGGGCCGGTGGTGGCGCGGCACACGGCCAGGTAGTCGCTGCCGACAGCGTCCTGCGCCGAGCCCTCGGCGGCAAAACGCCGCCAGGCCTCGTTGACATCGACGACGACGCCCTGGCGGTCGAGCACGGCCATCTGGTTCTGCACCGAGTCCTTCACCGACTGCAGCATTTCAGCGGCCTCGCGCTGCGCCACCTCGGCCTGCTTGCGTTCGGTGATGTCGCGCGAGATGCCGAAGGTGCCGACGACGCGGCCGCTGTCGTCGCGCAGCGGCCCCTTGGTGGCCAGGAAGGTGATCTCGCCGTGCGGCGTGGCCAGCCGTTCCTCGAAGGTGCGGGTCTGGTTCTCGGCCACGACGCGGGCGTCGTTGGCCTGCAGCATGGCGACCTGCGCGGGCGGGAACAGCAGGTGGTCGTCGCGGCCGATGACTGCTTCGGCCGCCAGGCCGCTGACGCGGCTGGCCTCGCGGTTGTAGAGCAGGTAGCGGCCCTGCAGGTCCTTGGCGAAGATGACGTCGCCCGAGGACTCGGCGACGGCCTGCACCAGCGCCAGCGCGCTCAGGCGTTCGGCCTGCTGCGCCTGCGCGCTGCGCGCGGCGTCGAGGGCGCGGCGCTCGCGGCCCAGGCGCGCGACGACCAGCATGCCCAGCAGCGCCAGGGCGCCGGTGGCAGCGATCCAGACGCCGTCCTGCAGGGCGTCGGCCCAGACTTCGCTGCGCGCGACGCGCGCGAAGACGAACCAGTCGGTGCCCGGCACCGGCTGCAGCGCGCCCAGCACGTCCCGGCCCTCCAGGCTGCGGCCTTCGGCGGCGCGTCCGGGCGTCCCTGCGCCGCGCAACAGGCGCGCCGCCAGGGGGTCGGCCTGCACAGGCAGGTCGCCGGCGGGGCGGAACAGCGCCTGGACACCGTCGCCCTGCCGCTGCAGCAGGCGGACCGTGCCGCTGGTGCTGGGTACCGGCCAGTCGCGCAGCATCGGCAGCAGGTCCTTGGCCGGGTCCACGCGCAGCACCACGGCAGCGGGTGCCGGCAGCCCCGAACCGACCAGCGGCACCAGGGTGTCGAGCCAGGGCGAGCGCTGGTCGCCGCGGCGGTCGATGGTGACCCGCACCCGGCCATCGGCCAGCGCGCGCGGAACGTCGGCCAGCAGCGCCGGCGACAAGCGCCCGGCCGGCATCGGCTCGCCCAGCGCGACCTCGCCCCCGCCGTCGACGAGCACCACCGCCTCGTAGCCGAAGATCCGGCCCATCTCGGCCAGGCGCTTGCGCAACTGGTCGCGCGCGGCTGCATCGCCGCCATCCTTCCAGCGCCGGTAGCGCTCCAGCGTCGGCCCGCTGTCCTGGATGTAGCGCGCAAAGGCCTCGCGGTCGCCGACCCAGGTGGCCACCTGGCGGGCGCGCGCCGCCGCCACGGTCTCGACCTGCAGGGCATGCTGGCGCCGGCGCTCGCTGAAGTCGAAGCCCAGCGCCGCGGCGGTGAGGCCGACGATGAGCAGGCCCAGTACCAGCACGCCCGCGCCCGCGCCTGGCCGCGGCGCGGCGGGGCGCGGCAGCGGCGCGGGCGGTGCAGCCATGGGGGCGCGGATCAGCCGGCGCCCGCCGCGACCGCGTGCGCGGGCTCGTCGGGCAGGCGGCGGGCGATCTCGCGGAAGTCCTCGAAGCCTTCCAGGAAGGCCGCGAGCAGGTCGGGGTCGAAGTGGCGGCCGCTCTGCTCGGCCATCTGCGCGCGCACCTCGTCGATGGGGATCGGCGCCTTGTAGACGCGGCGCGAGATCATGGCGTCGAAGACGTCGGCCACCGCCATCAGCCGCGCCGCCAGCGGAATGGCGTCGCCGGCCAGGCCGTCGGGGTAGCCGCTGCCGTCCCAGCGTTCGTGGTGGTGGCGCGCCACCTGCTTGGCATAGACCAGGAAGGGCACCGGCTCCAGGGCGTCGGTCTCGGCGCGCGCCAGGGCGTCGGCGCCGAGCGCGGCGTGGGTCTTCATCACCGCCCATTCCTCGGCCGTGAGCTTGCCCGGCTTGAGCAGCACGCTGTCGGGGATGCCGACCTTGCCGATGTCGTGCAGCGGCGCCGACTTGGCCATCAGCGCGATGGCGCGCTCGTCCAGCTGGGCGGCAAAGCGGGGGTGCCCGCGCACGCGGCGGGCCAGCGTCTCGACGTAGAGCTGGGTGCGCAGGATGTGGTTGCCGGTCTCGTTGTCGCGCGTCTCGGCCAGCCGCGCCAGGGCGCGGATGGTGACGTCCTGCGCCACCATGTTCTCGTGGTCGAGGGCGTCGTTGCGGTGCTGCAGGCGGTCGCGCGCGGCCTTCAGCTCGAGGTGGGTGCGCACGCGGGCCAGCACGATGGCCGGGCGCAGCGGCTTGGTCAGGTAGTCGACGGCGCCGAGCGCCAGGCCGCGTTCCTCGTCCTCGGTGGCCGACATCGCGGTGGTGAAGATGACCGGGATGGCACGCGTGGCCGGCTCTGCACGCAGGCGCTCGAGCACCTCGTAGCCGTTCATCCGCGGCATCATCACGTCCAGCAGCACGAGGTCGGGCGGCGGCGCCAGCGCCGCCAGTTCCAGGGCCCGCGCGCCCGAATTGGCCGCCCGCACCTTGTAGCTGTCGCACAGCAGTTCACCCAGGACGGTGAGGTTCTCGGGGCTGTCGTCGACGATGAGGATGGTGGGCTGCGTCAAGGGGCCTCCGGCGGCGTCGGGCAAGGTGCCACGAGACTATCGGCTCCCAGACCTTGGTCTGAAGTGCCATCGTACGTTTGCAGGGCCGGCGGGGGGTTCAACTTTGCACTTTCGCGGCCGATAGCCTGGGCATGCCGCCCCGCGCAGTGCGCCCCCTTGCGCCCCCTTCGGTCGATCCGTTCCTTGCGTTCCTTGCGCTGCTTGCGCCGCGCCTGGCTGCCGCGCTGGCGCTGGCGGCCGGGCCCGCCGCCGCCGCCGTGGTCGACGTGCAGGCCCTGGGCAGCGACGGCAAGCCCCTGCCCGAGGCCGTGGTCTTCCTGGAGTCGGCGGCGGCCCGCGCCGCCGTGCGGCCGCTGCAGGGCGTGGAGGTGGAACAGGCGCAACGCCGCTTCACCCACCGCGTGACGGTCGTGACGGTGGGCAGCGAGGTGACGTTTCCGAACCGCGACAAGGTGCGCCACCACGTCTACTCCTTCTCGCCGACCAAGACCTTCGAGCTCAAGCTCTACAGCGGCACGCCGTCCAACCCCGTGCTCTTCGACCGGAGCGGCATCGCGGTGCTGGGCTGCAACATCCACGACAGCATGATCGCCTGGATCGCCGTCGTCGAGACCCCCTACCACGGCCTGGCGGACGCCGGCGGCGCGGTGCATCTCGAAGGTGTGCCCCCGGGCAGCTACCGGCTGCGCACCTGGCACCCCGGCCTGCCGCCGGGCGCCGCGGCCGCCGACGAGCCGCTGGTGGTGGGCGCCGGCGGCGCCAGCGTGCGCGTGCAACTGCCCCTGACGGCGGCCCTGCCGTGAACGCGGCAAGGGGCCTGGGGCGCTGGTGGCCGCAGCGGCTGTCGTCGCGCATCGTCGCGCTCTTCCTCGGCCTGCTGCTGGCGGTGCAGCTGGCCGGCTTCGCCGTCGTGCGCTGGGGCATCGACCACAACGCGCGGCTGCTGCTGTCGCAGGACCTGGCGGTGGGCGAGCGCATCTGGGCCCGCCTGCTGGCGCAGCGCGCGGCCAAGCTGACGCTGGGTGCTTCGGTGCTGGCCGCCGACTACGGCTTCCGCGCCGCCGCCGCCAGCGGCGACACCGACACCCTGGGCTCGGCCCTGGCAAACCACGGGGCCCGCATCGGCGCCACCGTGACCGCCATGCTGGCCCCCGACCTCGAGCTGCGCGCCATCGGCGAGACCACCGACGGCGGCGCGCTGCAGGCCCTGCGCCCGCTGGCGCCGCAGCTGGCCGAGCAGGGCAGCGCGCTGGCACTCATCGACGGCCAGCCCTACCAGTTCGTGATGGTGCCGATGAAGGCGCCGCTGCTGGTGGGCTACGTGGTGATGGGCTTTGCGCTCGACCCCGCGCTGGTCGAGGACATGCATGCCGTCTCGGGCCTGCAGGCCGCCGTGCTGGTGCGCGCGCCGGGCCAGCCCGAGCGCGTGGCCGTGTCCACCCTGGCGCCGGCGCTCGCGGCCGAACTGCTGGCACAGCCGGTGCAGGGCGACCAGGCGACGCTCGCCGGCGCGCCGCACGTGCTGCGCAGCATCGCGCAGACGCCGCCCGGCGCGGCGGCCGCTGCCGGCACCCTGCGCACGGTGCTGCTGCGCTCGGTGGACGACGCCGTGGCGCCCTACCGCGACCTGCAGACGCGGCTGGCCGCCATCACGCTGCTCGGCCTGCTGCTGGCCGGCGCGGCCAGCGTGGTGACGGCGCGGCGCGTGACGACGCCGCTGCGTGCGCTGGTGCAGGCCAGCGAGCGGCTGGGCCGCGGCGACTACGGCCAGCCCATGGAACACCGCGGGCGCAGCGACGAGATCGGCGAGCTGGCCCGCTCCTTCGACCACATGCGCACCAGCATCGCCGCCCACGAGGCCGAGATCCGCCAGCTCGCCTACTGGGACCCGCTGACCGGGCTGCCCAACCGCGCCCAGTTCCGCGCCGCGGTGCAGGCCGCCATCGCTGCCGAGGCCGCGCAGCCGGTGGCCGTGGTGCTGCTGGACCTGGACCGCTTCAAGCACGTCAACGACGTGCTCGGCTATGCCGTGGGCGACCGCCTGCTGCGCGGCGTGGCCGAGCGGCTGGCGGCGCAGCAGGTGCGCGAAGGCGACCTCGTGGCGCGCCTGTCGGGCAACGAGTTCGCCCTGCTGCTGCCGGGCAGCGACGCCGCGGCCGCGCTGGCGGTGGCCGAGCGCGTGGCCGACGTCTTCCAGCTGCCGATGACGCTGGACGACCACACCGTGGACCTGGCCGCCGGCTTCGGCATCGCCTGCTGGCCGGCGCACGGCGCCGATGCCGACACGCTGATCAACCACGCCGAGGTGGCGATGTACGCCGCCAAGCGCCAGACCGGCGCCGCCGTGGTCTACGACGCCAGCATCGACGCCGGCAGCGCAGGGTCGCTGTCGCTGCTGTCGGAGCTGCGCCGGGCGCTGGACCACGACGAACTGCGGCTGTTCCTGCAGCCCAAGATCGAGCTCGCCAGCGGCCGCTGCACCGGCGCCGAGGCGCTGGTGCGCTGGCAGCACCCGGTGCGCGGGCTGGTGCCGCCGATGGAGTTCATCCCCTTCGCCGAGCAGACCGGCTTCGTGCGCCAGCTGACGCTGTGGATGCTGGAGGCCGCGGCACGGCAGTGGCCGACGCTGCGCGCGCTGGGGCTGCGCCGCGTCTCGGTCAACCTGTCCACGCGCGACCTGCTGGACCCCGAGCTGCCGGCCAAGATCGAGCGCATCGTGCGCCGCCACGGCATGCCGCCACCGGCGCTGTGCCTGGAGATCACCGAGAGCGCGATCATGGACGAGCCGCAGCGCGCCGAGGCGACGCTGAATGCGCTCAGCCAGGCCGGCTACAAGCTGTCGATCGACGACTTCGGCACCGGCTATTCAAGCCTGGCCTACCTGAAGCGGCTGCCGGTGGACGAGCTGAAGATCGACCGCAGCTTCGTGATGGCGATGGAAGACGACGACGACGACGCGAAGATCGTGAAGAGCACCATCGACCTCGCCCACAACCTGGGCCTGACCGTGGTCGCCGAGGGTGTGGAGAACGCCGCCGTGATGCAGCGCCTGCGCGAGCAGGGCTGCGACGAGGCCCAGGGCTACCACATGAGCCGGCCGCTGCCGGCTTCGGAGATGGCGGCCTTCGCGGCGCGCTGGCGGGCGCGCACGCAGCCGGCGTCGGCGCTGCACTGAGCGCGGCTCAGTCCGCCGGCGCCCCTGCGCCCGCGACGGGCCGGCCTTCGGGCGTGGTGATCGGGCCGGTGCCGCTGTACCGATCCAACGCGAGGTAGATCACCGGCGTGATGTACAGCGTGATGGCCTGCGAGAACACCAGGCCGCCGCACACCGCCAGCCCCAGCGGCTGGCGCAGCTCGGCGCCGGCGCCCAGGCCCAGCGCGATGGGCAGCGCGCCCATCAGCGCCGCCGCCGTGGTCATCATGATGGGGCGGAAGCGCAACACGCAGGCCTCGCGGATGGCGGCCTGCGGCGACAGGCCCTCCTGGCGCTGCGCGTCGAGGGCGAAGTCGATCATCATGATCGCGTTCTTCTTCACGATGCCGATGAGCAGCAGGATGCCGATGGTGGCGATCAGCGTCAGGTCCTGCCCGAACAGCATCAGCGTGGCCAGCGCACCCACCGCCGCCGAGGGCAGGCCGGCGAGGATGGTGAGGGGGTGGATGTAGCTCTCGTAGAGCACGCCCAGAAGGACGTAGATGACGAGCAGCGCGGCGACGATGAGCACGGCCTGGCTGCCCTGCGAGCTCTTGAACACCGCGGCGTCGCCGCCCCAGCTGGTGATGACCGAGGCCGGCAGGCCGATGGCGTCGCGCGCCTCGTCGATGCGCGCCGTGGCGTCGCCCAGGGCGGCGCCGGGGGCGAGGTTGAAGGACACCGTCACCGCCTGCAGCTGCCCGACGTGGTTGATGGCGGTCGGGCCGACGGAACGCTCGACCGTGGTGAAGGCCGACAGCGGCACCAGCGCGCCGTTGCTGGAACGGACGTGGATGTTGTTGAAGGCGCTCTCGTTCTCCTTCGCCTGCGGGCCCACCTCCATGATCACCTGGTAGCTGTCGGTGGCGAGGTAGATGGTGCTGACCTGGCGCTCGCCGAAGGCGCTGAAGAGGGCGGTTCGCACGGCGTCGATGGACACGCCGAGCACATTGGCGCGGTCGCGGTCGATCTTCAGGCTGGCCTGCAGCGCGCGCAGCTGGGCGTCGCTGGTGACGTCGCGGAACAGCGGGTCGGCGCGCAGCCGGTCCTGCAGCTTGATGGCCCATTCGTTGAGCTCGTCGGCGCGCACGCTCTGCAGGATGTACTGGTATTGCGCCTTGCTGGGGCGGCCACCGAGCTGCAGGTTCTGGATCGGCCGCATGAAGACGTTGATGCCGGCGACCTCGCGCAGCTTGCGGCGCAGGCCTTCGATGACCTGCTTCATGGCGGCGCGCTGCTCGCGCGGCTTCAGGGTCACGAACAGGCGGCCGGTGTTCTGCGCCCCGCTGCCGCCGTTGAAGGAGCTGACCGCCAGCACGTTGGGGTCGGCGCGGAAGATGGCGCCGACGCGTTCCTGCAGCCTCACCATCTCGGGGAAGGAGGTGTCTTCCGAAGCCTCGGTGCTGACCGTGATCTGGCCGATGTCCTCTTCCGGAAAGAAGCCCTTGGGGATGACCATGAACAGCCACACCGTGGCGACGAAGGTGGCCAGCGCCACCGCCAGCACGGTCCTGCGGTGGGCCAGGGCGGCGTCCAGCGTGCGCGCATAGGCCGCCAGCAGCCCGTCGAAGCCGCGTTCGAACCCGCGCACCAGCGCGCCCGGCGGCTTCTTGTGCGCATCGTCGCCGAGGAAGCGGCTGGCCAGCATCGGCACCAGGGTCAGCGAGACGAAGGCCGAGACGGCAATGGCCAGTCCGACGACGACGGCGAACTCGTGGAACAGCAGCCCGATGACGCCGGGCATGAAGAAGACGGGGATGAAGACCGCGATCAGCGAGCTGGAGATCGAGACGATGGTGAAGCCGACCTCGCGCGCGCCGCGCAAAGCCGCCTGGAACGGCGGCGTGCCTTTCTCGACGTGGCGGATGATGTTCTCGAGCACCACGATGGCGTCGTCCACCACCAGGCCCACGGCCAGCGTCAGCCCCAGCAGCGAGACGTTGTCCAGGCTGTACGACAGGCCCCAGAGCAGCGCCACCGCCCCCACCAGCGAGACCGGCAGCGAAAGCGCCGGGATCACCGTGGCGACGAAGCGGCGCAGGAAGAGGAAGATCACCAGCACCACCAGCGCGATCGTGCCCAGCAGCGTCAGCGTGACGTCGTGCAGCGCGTCGCGCACCGACACCGAGCGGTCGTTGACCGGCGTCAGGTTCACCGAATGCGGCATCTGCGCCTTCAGGCTCGGCAGCGCCGCGCGCACGGCGTCGACCACGCGCACGGTGTTGGCGCCGGGCTGGCGCTGGACGGCCAGGGTGATGGAGTTCTCGCCGTTCAGCGTCGCCCAGCTCTTGACCGTCTCGACACTGTCCTCGACCGTGGCCACGTCCTTCAGGCGCACCGTGTTGCCGCCCTTCTGGCTGACGATGAGCTCGGCGAACTCGGCCGCGTTCGTCAGCTGCCGGTTGGCCTGCAGCGTCAGCGTCTGGCGCGGGCCGTCCAGCGTGCCCACGGGGGTGTTGACGTTGGCCAGGCGCAGCGCGCTGCTCAGCTCGTCGAGGCCGATGTTGCGCGCCACCAGCGCCTCGGGCTGCACCCGCACGCGCACGGCGTAGCGCTTCTGGCCGTAGACGTTGACCTGGGCGATGCCGTCGATGGTGGACAGCGCCGGCGAGATCAGGTGCTCGGCAAAGTCCTGCAGGTCCGACGGCGCCAGCGAAGGCGAGGTCATGGCGATGAGCAGCACCGGCGCGTCGGCCGGGTTGACCTTGCGGTAGGCCGGGGGCTGCGTCATGTCGGTGGGCAGCGAGCGCTGGGCGCGCAGCAGCGCCGCCTGCACGTCGACCGAGGCGGCGTCGATGTTGCGGCCGTCCTCGAACTCCAGCGTCAGGCTGGTGTTGCCCAGGGTGCTGGTGGAGCTGATGGTCTTCAGCGCCGGGATGGTCTGGAACTGCTTTTCCAGCGGCAGCGCCACCGAGCTGGCCATGGTCTCGGGGCTGGCCCCGGGCAGGGCGGCAAAGACGTTGATCACCGGCGTGTCGTAGCTGGGCAGCGCGGCCACCGGGATGCTGCGGTAGGCGAGGACGCCGGCGAGCACGATGGCGGCGTTGAGCAGCACCGTCATCACCGGACGGCGGATGAAGAGCTCCGACAGGTTCACGGTGCCGGCGCCTTCGCCGCCGCTGCGCTGGCGGCCGGGCCTGCGCCCTCGCGCTGGCGCTCGGCCACGGCCACGCCGGGGCGCAGGTTCTGGCGCCCGTCGAGCACGATGCGCTCGCCGGGCTTGACGCCGCTGACGGCGGCATCGTCGCCCTGCGCGTAGAGCACCTGCACCGGCCGCGCCACGGCCTTGCCGTCCTGCACCGCGTAGACCAGGGTGCCGCGCGCCGAGGGGATGACGGCGGCCCGCGGCACCACCACCGCGCCCTTGAGCAACCGCGCCGTCATCGAGACGTTGACGAAGGCGCCGGGCCAGAGGCGGTTGTCGCGGTTGTCGAAGAGGGCCTTCACGCGCACCGTGCCCGAAGCCGCGTCGACGTTGTTGTCGACGAAGTGCAGGCGGCCCGCCGCGGTGGCCCCGCTTTCGGGCTGCACCGCGGTGACGGCGCCGCCGCCTCCGGCCAGCGCCGCCAGCGCGTCGTGCAGGTGGCGCTGCGGCAGGCTGAAGGCGACCGTGATGGGGTCGAGCTGGGTCAGGCTGACCAGCGTCGTCTGGTTGGCCTGCACCGAAGAACCCGGGTAGACGGCGATGGCGCCCAGCCGGCCGCTGCTGGGGGCGGTGATGCGCGCGTAGGACAGGGCCAGCCGCGCCGCGTCGAGCGCAGCGCGGTCGGCAGCCAGCGCCGCCACTGCGGTGTCGACCGCGGTCTGGCCGCTGTCCAGCGCGCCCTGCGAGATGAAGTTCTGCGCCAGCAGCTCCTTGCTGCGCGCCAGCTGGCGCTGCGCGTGAGCCAGCGTCGCCTGGTCCTTCGCCACCTGCGCCACCGCCTTGGCGACGTTGGCCTCGTCGGCGCGGCCGTCGAGGGTGAACAGCAGCTCGCCGGCGCGCACGAACTGGCCTTCCTTCACATGCACCCTGGCGACCAGGCTGGTGGTCTGCGGCCGCACGTCGACGCTGGCCAGCGGCGTCACCGCGCCGGTGGCGTTGATGAGCACGGCCATGTCGCGCTGCTGCGCCAGCACGGTGGTCACGCCCACCGGCGGCGCCGACGCCGCCGGGCCTGCGGGGGTGGGCGCGCTGGCGGCGGCGGTGGCGGTGGCGGGGGCCGGCGGCGCGTC
>CAIWPS010000060.1 GCA_903914615.1 uncultured beta proteobacterium
CTTGTCGCCGCCTTCGATGTGCTGGAACATGTGGCGGCGGCCGAACTGCAGGGCTTCGTCCAGGGCCTGGCCGACCGCCTGCTACCCGAAGGCCGGCTGCTGCTGCGCTTTCCCAATGGCGAGTCGCCCTTCGGGCTGTGGATGCAGCAGGGCGACCTGACGCATGTGAATGCGCTGGGCCTGTCGCGCCTGCGTCAGCTGTGCACCGCCTGCGGCCTGAAGCTGGAACACAGCGGCGAGAGCCTGCCCTGGCGCGACCAGGCGCCTCAGCGCGTCGTGGGCGCGGCTGTCGCCCATGCGTCGCGCCGCGCCTTCGAGTGGGCGCTGCGCAAGATGTACACCCTGCCGCGCGGCCTGGACCTGTCGCCGAACCAGCTCGTGGTGCTCAGCCGGGCTTGAGCACCGCCGCCGGCGCGGGGCCCGCGGGCAGGGCGCTGACCTCGGCGATGGCCTGGTCGAAGACGGCCTTGACGCGGTCCCAGGTGTAGCGGCTCTGGACATAGGCGGCGCCGAGATCACCGATGCGCTGGCGTTCGGACGCAGACAGCGAGCTCATGGTGCCCAGCGCCGCCTGCAGCTGGCGCGCACCGCGGTAGGCGATGCCGGCACCGCTGTCGCGGATGTGGTCGGCCAGCACCTCGCACAGGCCGTTGGCGATCACCGGCGTCCGCAGCAGCATGGCTTCCAGCAGCACGAAGGACAGGCTCTCGTAGCGCGACGGGATCACCAGCGCCGCCGCGCCGGCGATCAGCGCGTCGCGGTCGGCCTCGCTGACGAAACCCGTCTGCACGATGCGCGGGTCGGGCGGAATCGGCATCACGGCATGGCCCACCAGCACCAGGCGCGAGGCCGGATGGATCTGCACATGCGCCAGGAAAGCCTGGATCAGCGCCTTGCAGCCCTTGGCCACATCGACGCGGCCGACATAGATCAGGTAGCCGGGCTCCAGTCCGAAGCGCGCCAGCACCTGCCCCGCGGCCTGCGGGTCGGTGGTCCGGGTCTCGACACCACCGCCGGCGATCGGGAAGGAGCTGGTATCCATGCCATACAGCCTGGACGCCAGGCGGCGCTCGGCGCCGGTCATGAACAGGATGGTGCCGGCCGCGCGAAAACTGTCGTGGAACACCGGCTGATAGACGGGCTTCTCGTCGTGCAGCAGCGGCACCAGGATGCTGCGGCGCCCCCAGACCTGCACGCCGAGTGCCGCCGGCTCGTACAGCGCGGTGTAGAAGATCACCGCGTCATAGCGCCCGTGCGAGGCCTTCAGGTGCTCGAACAAGCCCGCGCAATGCGGGCCCTGGCGGCGCAGGAAATTCAGGCCGTCGAACTCCGGGTCGCCGCGCGGGCGCAGCACCAGAGGCCCGGGCAGCCAGCGGAGCAGCCGGCGCAGCTTGAAGCGCAGCTTGTGCACCAGCGGCACGCGGGCGCGACCGAGGTCGTTGCGCAGCGTGTTTTCGAAGCGCAGCACCGCCACGCCGCCGACACGGTCGGGGCCGGGCGCGTAGTGCAAGGCCCAGCGCGTGTAGTCCACGGCGCAGCTGGTCAGGATCTCCACCTCGTGATCGCGGGCCAGCAGTTCGGCCACCAGCCGCGCATGACGCTCGGCGCCGCCGGTGATCTCCTCGGCATAGCGCTGGACGACGATCGCGACCCGCTTCATGGCCTCGGCGCCACGCGGCAGGACGTGACCGGGAGCGGACCCGGGTGCGTTCGCGCTGGCGCAGGGCGCTCATCGTGGGCGGGCGGGACCGGCCCTTGTTCGATCCAGCGCCAGGCACCAGGCGCCAGGTCGGGCGGCAGCGTCCAGCTGCCGAAGGCACTGCGGTGCAGCGCCTCGACGCGGTTGCCCACCGCGGCGAGCATGCGCTTGACCTGGTGGTACTTGCCCTGGGTCAGGGTCAGCTGCAGTTCGTGCTCGCCGACGCGTTGCGCCGCCGCAGCGCGCACCGGCGCGGGGTCGTCGGCGAGCACGACGCCGGCCAGCAGCGCGGCCACCTGAGCCTCGGCCAGGGCGTGGCGGGTCCGCACCTCATAGACCTTGGGCGCGTGGTGGCGGGGCGAGGTCAGGCGGTGCAGCAGTGCGCCGTCGTCGGTGAGCAGCAGCAGC
>CAIWPS010000061.1 GCA_903914615.1 uncultured beta proteobacterium
CACCTACTTCAAGCCCAAGTACATCTTCTACGCCACCTACCTGTCGGAGAAGATCGGCTACGCCCGCTACATCACCATCTACCGCCAGCTCGAGCGCCACCCCGACAAACGCTTCCACCCCATCTTCAAGTGGTTCGAGCGCTGGTGCAACGACGAATTCCGCCATGGCGAATCGTTCGCGCTGCTGATGCGTGCGCAGCCGCAGCTGCTGCGCGGCGCCAACACGCTGTGGATACGCTTCTTCCTGCTCGCCGTGTACGCCACCATGTACGTGCGCGACCACATGCGCCCGCAGCTGCACGACGCGATGGGGCTGGACGCCGAGACCTACGACTACGAGGTCTTCCGCATCACCTCCGAGATTTCCAGGCAGGTCTTCCCGCTGACGCTGGACACCGACCACCCGGCCTTCCGCGCCGGCCTGGAACGGCTGCACCGCATCGCCGTGCGCATGGAAGCAGCGAAGGCGCAAGGCGGTGTCTTCGGGCGCCTGAAGCAGGCCGCGTGCGCGGTCGCCGGCGTGGCCACCTTCGCCCGCCTGTACCTGCTGCCCGTGCACCGGCACAGCCTGCCGGCGCAGATCCGCATGGCGCCGGCCTGGTAGATGAGATCCGCCCTAACCGCCTTCGACGCCTCCCCCCGGGGGGCGACGCCAGCGGCCCGGCGGAGGCGGTTCCGCGGCGTCTGCTCGAAGGCACGGCTCGCAGCGGTCGAGCGTCTGTGCCCGGAGCCGCCACCATGACCTGGCAGCTCGTCCTGCCCTCGGTCTTCACGCTGCTGTTCTGGTGGTTCAGCACCGGCGCCATCCTGTACATCGACGGCCTGCCGCGGCGCACCTACAAGTGGTCGCTGCTGGCCGGCGGCGCCTTGCTGGCCCTGGCGCTGTGGGGCCTGCGCGCCACCGGGCAGGACACCTCGGTGCAGGGCGCCTATGTGGCTTTCAGCTGCGCACTGGTGGTCTGGGGCTGGCACGAGATGGCCTTCCTGATGGGTTTCATCAGCGGCCCTCGCCGCAGCGCCTGCCCGGCCGATGCCCGCGGCTGGGCCCGCGTGCGCTATGCCGCGCAGGCCGTGCTGCACCACGAGATGGCGCTGGTCGTGCAGCTCGGCGTGCTGGTGGCGATGCTGCAGCACGCCGCCAACCCGGTCGGGCTGTGGACCTTCGCCATCCTGTGGCTGATGCGGCTGTCGGCCAAGTTCAACGTCTTCCTCGGCGTTCGCAACCTCAACGAGCAGTGGCTGCCGCCGAACCTGAAGTACCTGCACAGCTACTTCCGCCAGCGCGCGGCCAATGCGCTGTGGCCGCTGTCGGTGCTCGGCGGCGGCCTTGCCGCGGTGCTGCTGTGGCAATCGGCGCTGGACCCGCTGGCCAGCGACTTCCGCGCCGCGGCGCTCAGCTTCGCGGCCACGCTGTTCATGCTGGCCACGCTGGAGCATGTGCTGAGGGTGGTGCCGCTGTCGGCCGACGCCCTCTGGGGCTGGGCCTGGCGTTCGCGGGTGCGGCCGGTCGAGTGAGGCCGCCGCGCGCAGGCCGTGAGGGCCTGGCGTAATCCCGTATGAAACAAACGTTTAATTTGTCGGCTACAGTGCGGCCGCATGAATGCCTCGACGCAGATATCGACCGCCCCGGACCCCGGCCGGCCCGCGGCCGCGCCGCGCGACGAGGACGGTGACGCCAGCGTCCGGCTGCTGCGCGCCGGCCTGCAGCTCTTCGCCGAACAGGGCTACGCCAAGACCTCGATCCGCCAGATCGCCACGACGGCGCAGGTCAACATCGCCGCCGTCAGCTACTACTTCGGCGACAAGGCGGGCTTGTACAAGGCGGTCTTCCGCGCCTCGCCCGACCCGGCGCGCGACATCCACGCCCTGGACTCTCTGGACCAGCTCTACGCGCGCTTCCTGGAGCCGCTGAAGCAGGGCGACGACATGCGCCTGTGGGTCAAGCTCTACCGCCGCGAGATGCTCGAGCCCACCGGCCTGTGGCAGGAAAAGATCGACTGCGACATGCGCCCCATGCACGCCGCGGTGGTGGCCCTGCTGTGCCGCCGCCTGGGGCTGCGCCAGCCCGACGACGAGGTGCACCGGCTGGCCATCACGGTGGTCGGCCTGGCGGTGCACCTGTTCATCGGCTGCGACGTCATCGACGCCCTGGCGCCGCAGCTCGCCGGCGCCGGCGAGGTCGACGTCTGGCAGCAGCGCCTCGTGCTGTATGCCGAAGCGTTGATCGCTGCCGAAGCGCAGCGGCGCCATGCGCTCCCGCGGGCCGCCGCCGCCCGCCCGCCCACCACCCCTTTCCGTTGAGTCAGGATGTGCCCGTGACCCAGACCCTTCCATTCCCGCAAGCCCGCACCGCCGCCTTGCCTGCCGCGGCCGCACTGGCCCTGGTTCTCGCGGGCTGCGCCGTCGGACCCGACTTCAAGCCGCCCGAGCCGCCGCGCACCGCCGATGCCGCGCAGCCCTACGCCGCGCTGCCCGCGGCCACGGCCAGCGCGCCCGGCCATGGTGGCGCGGCGCAGGCCTATGCGCTGGGCCAGGACGTGCCGGCGCTGTGGTGGCAGCTGTTCCAGTCGCCGCCCCTGGACCGGCTGATCCGCAGCGCGCTCGAGCGCAGCCCGACGCTGGCCGCGGCGCAGGCCGCGCTGCGCCAGGCGCAGGAGCTCTACACCGCCGACGCCGGTGCGAAGCAGCTGCCCAGCGTCAGCGGCCAGGCCGGCGCCGCACGCGACCGCGTGTCGCAGGCGGCCAGCGCCATTCCCGGCGGCATCACCTACAACCTCTTCAACGCCTCGGTCAACGTCTCGTACTCGATCGACGCCTTCGGCGCCACGCGGCGCGAACTCGAAGGCCTGCAGGCCAGCATCGACGTGCAGCGCTGGCAGGTCGAGGCGGCCTACCTCACGCTCACCGCCAACCTGGTGACGACGGCGATCCAGGAGGCCTCGCTGCGTGCGCAGCTGCAGGCCACGCAGGACGTCATCGCCTCGCAGGAGCGATCGCTGGCGCTGGTCGAGCAGCAGTCCCGCCTGGGCGCGGTGGCGCAGCAGGCGGTGCTGGCGCAGCGCACGCAGCTGGCGCAGACGCGCGCCACGCTGCCGGCGCTGGACAAGGCGCTGGCGCAGACGCACCAGCAGCTGGCCGTGCTGGCCGGCCGCCTGCCCGACGACCGCGAGCTGCCCGCCTTCACGCTCGACACGCTGCAGCTGCCGCGCGAGCTGCCGGTGAGCCTGCCCTCGGTGCTGGTGCGCCAGCGCCCCGACATCCAGGCCAGCGAAGCGCTGCTGCACGCCGCCAGCGCGCAGGTCGGCGTCGCCACCGCCAACCTGTACCCGCAGTTCACGCTCAGCGGCAGCGCCGGCGCGCAGAGCCTGACGCTGGACAAGATCTTCTCCGCCCCGGCGCGCGCCTGGAGCCTGGGCGGCAGCGTGCTGGCGCCCATCTTCAACGGCGGCTCGCTGCAGGCGCGCCGCCGCGCGGCCGAGGCCGCCTACGACCAGTCGCTGGCGCAGTACCAGCAGACGGTGCTGAACGCCTTCCTCAACGTCGCCAACACGCTGCGCGCGCTCGACAGCGACGCCCAGTCTCTGCGCGCCCAGGCCGACGCCGAGGCCCTGGCCAGGGAGTCGCTGGACCTGGTGGCGCAGCAGTACCAGGCCGGTGCGGTAAGCGCGCTGTCGCTGCTGGACGCCGAGCGCAGCGTGCAGCAGACCCGCGTCGCGCTGGTGCAGGCACAGGCCGCCCGCTATGCCGACACGGCGGCGCTGTTCCAGGCCCTGGGCGGTGGCTGGTGGAACCGCGCCGAGCTGCCGCTGGCCGGCACACCGCTGGCTTTCCAGGGCGCGGCTTCCGCGCCCCGCTGACCCGCCCCATCCCGCGCTGCCGGCCCCAAGCACCCGGCAGCGGCACAGAACACGCATTGCATCGCAAAGAAGGAAAACGCATGGCCTCCCGCACCACCAAACGCATGTTCATCATGCTCGGGCTCGTCGTCCTGCTCATCGCGCTCCTGGCGCTGGGCAAGTTCCTGCAGATCAGGAAGCTCATCGCCAGCATTCCCAAGCCACAGCCCCAGGTGGTCAGCGTGGTGAAGGCGAGCAAGCAGGAATGGCAGCCGCAGCTCAACGCCGTCGGCACCCTGGTGGCCGTGCGCGGCGTCGACCTGGCCAGCGAGATCGCCGGCCTGGTGCGCGAGGTGCGCTTCCAGTCCGGGCAGGACGTGAAGGCCGGCCAGGTGCTGGTGGTGATGAATGCCGACGCCGAGATCGCGCAGCAGCGCTCGCTGCAGGCCGCCGTCGACCTGGCCGGGGTGGTGCTGGCGCGCGACAAGGCGCAGTTGCAGGCCAAGGCGGTGAGCCAGGCGCAGGTGGACGCCGACGAGGCCGACCTGCGCGCCAAGCAGGCCAACCTGGCGCAGCAGCAGGCGCTGGTGGCCAAGAAGACCATCCGCGCGCCCTTCGCCGGCCGCGTCGGCATCACCACCGTCAACCCCGGCCAGTACCTGAATTCGGGCGACAAGATCGTCACGCTGCAGACCCTGGACCCGGTGCGCGTGGACTTCAACCTGCCGCAGCGCCAGCTCGGCGGCATCCAGAAGGGCCAGCGCGTGGTGCTGTCCGACGAGGCCTTCGCCGGCGCGGTCTTCGAGGGCAAGGTCACCGCCGTCAGCCCCAAGGTCGACCCGACGACGCGCAACCTGCAGATCGAAGCCACCGTGCCCAACCCCAAGCGCGTGCTGCTGCCGGGCATGTTCGCCAAGGTCGACGTCGACACCGGCGCCAGGCAGCCTTACCTGACGCTGCCGCAGACGGCCATCACCTACAACCCCTACGGCTCCACCGTGTTCGTCGTCGAGGGCACCGACAAGCTCACCGTCAAGCAGGTCTTCGTCACCACCGGCGGCACCCGCGGCGACCAGGTCGCCATCACCAGCGGCGTCACCGAGGGCCAGCAGGTCGTCACCAGCGGCCAGCTCAAGCTGAAGAACGGCACCGAGATCGTCATCAACAACAAGATCCAGCCGGCCAACGACGCCAACCCGACGCCGCAAGAGAAGTAAGGGGCGCGCCATGAACTTCACCGACCTCTTCATCCGCCGCCCGGTGCTGGCCAGCGTGGTCAGCCTGCTGATCCTGGTGCTGGGCCTGCGCTCGGTCTTCAGCCTGCCGGTGAACCAGTTCCCGCGCACGCAGAACGCCGTCGTCACCATCTCCACCACCTACTACGGCGCCGACGCGCAGACGGTGGCCGGCTTCATCACGCAGCCGCTGGAATCGGCCATCGCGCAGGCCCAGGGCATCGACTACCTGTCGTCGTCCAGCAGCTCGGGCGTGTCGACCATCACCGCCACCCTGCGCCTGAACTACGACGCCAACCGCGCGCTGACCGAGATCAACACCCAGGTCAGCTCGGTCAAGAACCAGCTGCCCGCGCAGGCCCAGCAGCCGGTGCTGACGGTGCAGACCGGCGCCACCACCGACTCGATGTACATGGGCTTCTACAGCGACACGCTGCCCACCAACAACGTCACCGACTTCCTGGTGCGCGTGGTCAAGCCCAAGCTCGATTCGGTGGAGGGCGTGCAGACGGCCGAGATCCTGGGCGCGCGACAGTTCGCGCTTCGCGCCTGGCTGGACGCCGGCAAGATGGGCGCCTTCGGCCTGACTGCCACCGACGTGAGCGCGGCGCTGGCCAACAACAACTACCTCGCCGCGCTGGGGTCGACCAAAGGCCAGATGGTCAGCGTGGCGCTCACCGCCGGCACCGACCTGCACACGGTGGACGAGTTCAAGCGTCTGGTCGTCAAGCGCAGTGGCGACACCGTGGTGCGGCTGGAAGACGTGGCCACGGTCACCCTGGGCAGCGAGAACTACGACTTCAACGTCGCCTTCAGCGGCAAGCGCTCGGTCTTCATCGGCATCAAGGTCGCACCCGAGGCC
>CAIWPS010000062.1 GCA_903914615.1 uncultured beta proteobacterium
CCAGGCCGCCGGCATGTGCATGTGCAGGTCCACGTAGCGCCGCTGTGCGGCGCGCCGGGTGGTCACGTGGTCGAAGCGGATGGCCTGGTGCGCAAAGCCCGCCAGCACGCGGTCGATGGCGGCGCGTGACTCGGGCTCCAGGGCTTCGTCCATGAGCCCGCCGGCCGAACGCCACACCAGCGAGGCACCCTCGCGCAGGATGTTCAGCGCCACCGCGATGGCCACCACCGGATCCAGCCAGAGCCAGCCCGTGGCCTGCACGCCGAGCAGGCCGACGACGACACCGGCCGAGGTCCAGACATCGGTGTAGAGATGGCGCGCGTCGGCCTCCAGCGCCATCGAATTGGCGGCGCGGGCCTTGCGCAGCATGGTCCAGGCGAGCACGCCGTTCATCGCCGAGCTGACCACCGCCAGCACGATACCCAGCCCGACCCGCTCGAGCCGTTGCGGCGCCAGCAGCCGGTGTGCCGCAGCCCAGACGATGGCCAGCGCGGCCACGAAGATGAGCACGCCTTCGAAGCCGCTGCTGAAGTATTCGGCCTTGTGGTGGCCGTAGGGATGGTCGTCGTCGGGCGGCCGCGCCGCCACCGTGACCATGGCCAGCGCGAACATCGCGCCGGCCAGGTTGACCAGCGATTCCAGCGCATCGGAAAGCAGGCCGACGCTGTCGCCCACCCACCAGGCCGCGGTCTTGATCACGATGGTGCCCAGCGCCACCGCGATCGAGACCTTCAGGAAGGTGCGGACCTCCAAGTCGCTAGGCCGCGAGCGTGACGCGGGCGAACTTGCGCTTGCCGACCTGCACGACGCAGCTGCCGGCGGCGACCTTCAGGCCCTTGTCGCTGACGACGACACCGTCGATGCGCACGCCGCCCTGGTCCACCAGGCGCAGCGCTTCGCTGGTCGAGGGCGCCAGCCCCGCCTGCTTGAGCAGGCTGCCGATGGCCAGCGGCGCGCCGCCCAGCGACACCTCGGCGATCTCGTCGGGCACGCCGCCGGCGGCGCGGCGCTGGAAGTCCTCGGCAGCGGCGGCGGCAGCGGTGGCGTCGTGGAAGCGGGCGGTGATCTCCAGCGCCAGCGCCACCTTCGCGTCCTTGGGGTTGCGGCCGACCTCGACCTCGGCCTTCAGCCGCGCGATCTCGGACTCGGGCCGAAACGACAGCAGGGTGTAGTAGCGCCACATCAGGGTGTCGCTGATCGACAGCAGCTTGGCGTACATGCTGTTGGCGGGCTCGGTGATGGCGATGTAGTTGCCCTTGCTCTTGGACATCTTCTCGACGCCGTCGGTGCCTTCGAGCAGCGGCATGGTCAGGATGCACTGCGGCTCCTGGCCGTACTCGGCCTGCAATGCACGGCCGACCAGCAGGTTGAACTTCTGGTCGGTGCCGCCGAGTTCGAGGTCGGACCGAAGCGCCACCGAGTCGTAGCCCTGCATCAGCGGGTAGAGCAGCTCGTGCACCGAGATCGGCGTACCGGCCTTGAAACGCTTCGTGAAGTCGTCGCGCTCGAGCATGCGCGCCACGGTGTACTTGGCGGCAAGTTCGATCATGCCGCGCGCGCCGAGCGGGTCGCTCCATTCGCTGTTGTAGCGGATCTCGGTCCGCGCCGGGTCCAGCACCAGGCTGGCCTGACGGTAGTAGGTCTGGGCATTGGCCTCGATCTGCTCGCGCGTCAGCGGCGGCCGCGTGGCGTTGCGCCCCGAGGGGTCGCCGATCATCGACGTGAAGTCGCCGATGAGAAAGATCACGGTGTGACCCAGGTCCTGCAGCTGCCGCATCTTGTTCAGCACCACGGTGTGGCCGATATGGATGTCGGGGGCGGTCGGGTC
The DNA here is from genome assembly GCA_903914615.1 of uncultured beta proteobacterium. GTDB lineage: Bacteria > Pseudomonadota > Gammaproteobacteria > Burkholderiales > Burkholderiaceae_C > Rubrivivax. Next base: position 1,829 of record CAIWPS010000062.1, read on the forward strand.
CAGCCCCAGCTTGACGCGCAGCGGCTGGCCGGTCGCTTCGGAACGCGCCAGCTTGCGCAGCCACTCGGCTTCGGGCAGCAATTCTTCACAACCGCGAAGCGATACCGCCATCGCGGCCCTGACGCTTTCGCTGGGCGCCGGCATGGGGGCCGCGGTCGGGGAAACTGATGCAGACATGGATGGCTTTTTCGGGGTTTGCGGCAGGTTTGAGCGACCTGTGCGTGGCTATACTCAAGTTGCCTTGCAGTGTGCGGCGTGCCGCACAGACCGTTGCGGAAACCGCGTGCTCGCAGCGCGCTCATCCTCGGCAGGCAAGGTGCAGATTCTAGTAGACGGCCTGCGGCCGGCCCCGGCATTCCGGGGCTTGCGGGCCCCCTTTCCCAAGGTCGTCAGGCCCGTGTTGTTCGACGCGGCTTGGGCCCATCGATCAGCCCGGAAGTGATGCCCATTCGCACCTTGCAAGGCCTGCAGCAGTTCAGCCAGTCGCACCGCATCGGCCTGGTTGCAGCCGCCATGGCGCTGATGACGGGCTTCGCCTTGACGGCCGTCGCCGTGGCGCCGCTGGTGGCACCCGACGCCGCCGAGCTGCCGCAGCGGCTGGTGGTCGAAGCCGTGGCGCCCGAGGGCCTGGCCACCCAGCTCGACGCGCTGGCGGCGCAGGACTTCACGCTCACCCGCAGCGACCTCACGCGCGGCACCGACACTGCCGAGAGCCTGCTGGCGCGACTGGGCGTGCGCGATGCCAGCGCCGCCGCCTTCCTGCGCAGCGACGCCACCGCGCGCAAGATGCTGGCCGGTCGCGGCGGCAAGATGGTGCGCGCGCAGACCGACTCCCTGGGTGCGCTGCAGGAACTGACCGCGCGCTACGCCTCCGACCGCGCCGACCTGGCGAAGAGCCACTTCACGCGCCTGACCGTCAGCCGCGTCGACGGGCACTGGTTGGCGCGCCTGGACAGCGTGCCTTACGGCAGCCAGACGCGCCTGGCCAGCGGCACCATCCGCACAAGTCTTTTCGCCGCCACCGACGAAGCCGGGCTGCCCGATGCGGTGGCCGGTCAGCTGTCCGAGATCTTTTCGACCGACCTCGACTTCCATCGCCAGCTGAAGAAAGGCGACACTTTCAGCGTCGTGTATGAAACGCTGACCGCCGACGGCGAGCCCGTGGCCTGGAACGAAGGCGCAGGCCGCGTCGAGGCCGCCGAGTTCGTCAACAGCGGCAAGGTCAGCAGCGCCGTCTGGTTCGCCGCCGCCGACGGTCGCGGCGCCTACTACGACCGCGACGGCCGCAGCCGCCGGCGCACCTTCCTTGCCAGCCCGATGGAGTTCTCGCGCGTCACCTCGGGCTTTGCGATGCGCATGCATCCGCTGCTGCAGTCCTGGCGCAAGCACAACGGCGTCGACTATGGCGCGCCCACGGGCACGCCGGTTCGCACGGTCGGCGACGGCGTGGTCGAGTTCGCTGGGTGCCAGAACGGCTACGGCAATGTGGTGGAGATCCGCCACGGCAGCAACCGCAGCACGCTGTATGCGCACCTCAGCCACATCGACGTGAAGAAGGGCCAGCACGTCGAACAGGGCCAGCGTGTGGGCACCGTCGGCAGCACCGGCTGGGCCACCGGGCCGCACCTGCATTTCGAGTTCCGCGTCGGCGGCGTCCACCAGGACCCGCTGCGCATCGCCAAGGCCTCCGAGGCGGTGCCGCTGGACGCCGCTTCGCGGCCGCGCTTTGCCGAGCTGGTTCGCACCCTGCAGGCCAAGCTCGACGTCGCCGAGACTCTCGCCGGCGCCAACGCCCAGGGCGAGTAGGGCCGCGCGCTCCGATGGGGGTCACCATCGGGCTGATGTCGGGCACCTCGCTCGATGGCGTCGATGGTGTGCTGGCACAGGCAGGCGAGCACGGCCGCTGGCAGGTGCTGGCCCATGCGCACCGGCCTTTGCCCGCCGCGCTGCGCCTCGAACTGCTGGCCTTGAACGACAGCGGTGACGACGAATTGCACCGCGCCGCCGTCGCGGGCAATGCGCTGACCGCGATCTACGCCGAGGTCGTGATGGCATTGCGGAAGGCCGGCGGCGTGGCCGCGGGCGGGGTCGCGGCCATTGGTGCGCATGGGCAGACCGTGCGCCACCGTCCGGGCGAGTTCGACGGCAGCGGCTACACGCTGCAGCTCATCAACGGCGCCCTGCTGGCCGAGCTGACGGGGATCGATGTCGTCTGCGACTTCCGCAGTCGCGACGTCGCCGCCGGGGGCCAGGGCGCACCGCTGGTGCCGGCCTTCCACGCCGCCTGCTTCGGGCAGCCGGGCCGCGACCTCGCCGTGCTCAATCTCGGCGGCATCGCGAACCTGACTTTGCTCGACGCCGATGGCACGGTGCGCGGCTTCGACACCGGGCCGGGCAACGTGCTGCTGGACCTGTGGTGTCAGAGCCGGCGCGGCCTGCCCTACGATGCCGAGGGCACCTGGGCCTCGGGCGGACCGGTAGACGCCGACCTGCTTGCGAAGCTGCGCGCCGAGCCTTACTTCGGGCGTGCGCCACCCAAGAGCACCGGCCGCGACCTGTTCCGGTCAGCCTGGCTCGAGGCGCGACTGGGCGGCGAGGTGCGCGACGATCGCGCGGTCATGAGCACGCTGGCCGAGCTGACGGCATCGACGGTCGCGGATGCCCTGCGGGAATCGGCTCCGAGCTGCGAGGAATTGCTGGTGTGCGGTGGCGGAGCGTTCAATGCCGACCTGCTGCGCCGCATCGAGTCACGGCTGGGCGGCCGGGTGCGGGTGGCAAGCACTGCCGAGGCGGGCGTTCCGCCGGATCAGGTCGAGGCGCTGGCCTTCGCCTGGCTGGCCGCGGCCTTCCTGGCCCGGCAGCCGGGCAATCTGCCTGCCGTCACCGGCGCCCGCGGGCCGCGGGTACTCGGAGCGCTGTACCCTGCGGCTTGAGTCTCAGACCGAGAGGGACGGCCCGCAGCCGCAGGTCGCTAGACCGAGAAGGACGACCCGCAGCCGCAGGTCGCTAGACCGAGAAGGACGACCCGCAGCCGCAGGTCGTCGTGGCGTTCGGATTCTTGATCACGAACTGCGCGCCCTGCAGATCTTCCTTGTAGTCGATCTCGGCGCCGCCGAGGTACTGCAGGCTCATCGCGTCGATGAGCAGCGTGACGCCGTTCTTGGCCATCTGCGTGTCGTCTTCGTTGACGACCTCGTCGAAGGTGAAGCCGTACTGGAAGCCCGAGCAACCGCCGCCCTGCACGAAGACGCGCAGCTTGAGTTCGGGGTTGCCTTCCTCGTCCACCAGTTGCTTGACCTTGTCGGCGGCGCTGTCGGTGAAGATCAGCGGCGGCGGCATGTCGTCGGTGGCGGGGGCAAGCATTTCGGCAACAGCGTTCATCGTCATAGCTCCACAGAGATGGCGCAGCATAGCGCGATTGCAATACCCGCGCGACCAGAGGATAGGCCGCGCACCCAACGCGCGACCCCAAGCAGGCGCCGCGGAACCGGCTCCGCCGGGCCGCCAGCGCCGCCCCCTTGAGGGGGCAGCGCCGCAGGCGCTCCGGGGGTGGTCGACTATCTCTTGCTGAACTGCTTGCGACGGCGGGCGCCGTGCAGGCCGACCTTCTTGCGCTCGACTTCGCGCGCGTCGCGGGTGACGAAGCCCGCGCGGCTGAGGTCGGGCTTCAAGGCCGTGTCGTAGTCGATCAGCGCCCGGGTGATGCCGTGGCGTACCGCGCCGGCCTGGCCGGATTCGCCGCCGCCGTGGACGTTGATCTTGATGTCGAAGGCCTCGTTGTTGCCCGTCAGCAGCAGCGGCTGCCGAACGATCATGATCGAGGTCTGACGACCGAAGTAGTCGTCGATGGTCTTGCCATTGACGACGATCTTGCCGCTGCCCTTCTTGAGAAAGACGCGAGCCACGCTCGACTTGCGGCGGCCGGTGCCGTAGTTCCAAAGTCCGATCATCGCTGCGTCCTCAAATCTCGAGCGGTTTGGGCTGCTGTGCGGAGTGCGGGTGGGAACCACCGGCATAGACCTTCAGCTTCTTGACCATCGCGTAGCCCAGCGGGCCCTTGGGCAGCATGCCCTTGACCGCCTTCTCCAGGGCGCGGCCGGGGTGCTTGGCCTGCATGTCCTTGAAGGGCGTGGCGTAGATGCCGCCGGGGTAGCCCGAATGCCGGTAGTAGATCTTGTCCGTGGCCTTGGCCCCGGTGACGCGGATCTTGTCGGCATTGACGACGATGATGAAATCACCGGTATCGACGTGGGGCGTGTAGATGGCCTTGTGCTTGCCGCGCAAACGGCGTGCTGCTTCGCTGGCAACACGTCCGAGCACCTTGTCGGTGGCGTCAATCACAAACCACTCGTGCACCACCTCCGCCGGCTTGGCGCTGAAGGTCTTCATGAGGGTTTCCTGTGGGCGCGCTGCGGGGCAGCGCACGGTTCATCGGCGTTCGTTCTGCATCGGCACCGCCCTTCGGTACTGCTCGTGATGAGGCAGCCTCTCGGGGCTTGCTGGGGGGCAAAGGGGTGCTGACGACTTTCCCCGGCCGAAATCGGGAAAAGCCTTGAAGTATAGCCCGAGGCGAGACGGCCTGGCCAGCCCCCGGCTACAAGCGCTTTCCAGGTTGGCCTCGTTGATTGAGGGTAAACCCTAGATAACTCGCCTACCATGCGCCCTCCATCGCTCCAAAGGCAGTTCCATGATCGAGCACGCACTCGCGCCGCCAAGCTCGCCCTTCAGCCGGGCCCGGCCGGTGCCATGCTGGGTGCCGGTGCGCAGCCTCGGTGAACGTCACCGCGCTCGCGCGCTGGAACACCTGCTCGCCTTGGGCGACGCAGACCGCGTGCTGCGCTTCGGCCATCTGGCCAGCGACGAGCGTCTGCGTCAGTACGTGGCGCTGCTGGACTTCGAACGCGACGCCGTCTTCGGCGTCTTCGACCGGCGGCTGCGCCTGTCCGCGCTGGTGCACCTGGCCTTCGAGGCCGATGGCCACGCCGCCGAGTTCGGCGTCTCGGTCCGTCCCTCGCTGCGCGGCCGCGGCCTGGGTACGCTGCTCTTCGACCATGCCGTGATGCACGCGCGCAACCGTGGCGTGCGCACGCTGTTCATCCACTTGGCGCGCGACAACGCACCCATGCTCTCCATCGTGCGCCAGGCCGGCGCCGAGATTGCCTTCGAAGGCGCCGAAGCGCAGGCCCAGCTGCCGCTTCCCGCGGACACGCTGGGCTCGCAGCTGCAGGAGCTGCTGGGCCACCAGGCCAGCGACCTCGACTACCGGCTGAAGCGCCAGGCGCTGCGACTGGACACACTGCGCTCCGGCCCCCTTGCTTCGGGGTGACAGGGGCTCGCATACCCGGTCCAGGGGGAGGGCAGCGGGCCTGCGGGCGACGGTACAGGCGGTAACATCCCAGTCACGGTTCCGTCGCCCGGCGGCCTCCCCGTATCACCCTCCCCCGGCGTTTGCACTTCCTGGCCGCCCATGCCTCAACTGCTCCCGTGGATCCTCGCATCGCTGTCCCTGGCCTGCCTGCTGTGCGCAGGGGCGCTGTGGCTGCTGCGCAAGACCCGCTCGCGCACGCGACCGCTGCCGACCGAGTGGACACTGACGGCCAGGCCCATCTTCAGCAGCGACGAGCGCCGCGTCTACCGCCAGCTGCGCGAGGCGCTGCCCCACCACATCGTGCTGTCCAAGCTGCCGCTGGTGCGCTTCTGCCAGCCCACCGACCCGCAGGAAGTGCGCTTCTGGTACGAACTTCTCGGCAGCGCCAATGTGACCTTCGCCGTCTGCAGCGCCAACGGGCGTGTGCTGGCGGCCATCGACCTGGACAGCGAACGCGGCGGGTCGCGACGGTCGATGCAGATCAAGCAGTCGGTGCTGGCGGCCTGCAAGGTTCGCTACCTGCGCTGCGCGCCCGACCAGCTGCCTTCCATTCCCGAGCTGCAGCTGATGGTGCCGCAGACCGGCGCCGCCGCACGTGGCGCGCAGCCGGCGCCGACCGTGGGCCAGGCGCGCGAACAGCTCACCAGCACGGTGGCCAGCCGCCGGCGCGAACGCACGACGCTGTGGCAGGACTCGGGCTTCATGCAGGACTCGTTCTTCGGCGTCGACGGCCGCAGCGACTTCAGTGCCGCCAGCGGCTTCGGCGCGCTGCGCAGCGGCGTCTCGGTGCGCGAGGTGCGGCCGGCGCCTCAAGACGTCGGCGGCGTCGTCATCGACACCCCTGTCTCGCCGCTGCGGCACTGAGTGGACTATTCGCAGCTCGACCCGCAGCAAGTTCTCGATGCCCTCGATGCCGTCGGCCTGCGTGGCGACGGCCGCGTGCTGCAGCTCAATTCCTACGAAAACCGTGTCTTCCAGGTCATGCTGGAAGATGGGTCGGCGGTCGTTGCCAAGTTCTACCGGCCGGGTCGCTGGAGCGATGCGCAGATCGTCGAAGAGCACGACTACGCGCTCGAACTCGCCGCCGCCGAAGTGCCGGTGGTGCCGCCGCTGGTGCTGGCCGCGGACCCCGACGCCGTCGGCCTGACGTTGCTCGGCGAGCCGCCGACGCTGGCCTGCCTGGCCAGCAGCGCCGGCGTGCACCGCTACGCCGTGGCGCGGCGCTGCGCCGGCCGCGAGCCCGAACTGGAAGACCCCGCGGCGCTGCGCCAGCTGGGCCGCTTCATCGGGCGCATGCATGCGGTGGGGCGGCGCCATCCGTTCGTGCACCGCCACGTGCTGGACGCGCGGGCCGATGGCCGACGCGCCTTGCGCCTGCTGCTCGACGGTGGCTTCGTCCCCGACACCCAAGGCGCCGCCTGGCAGCAGGCCTGCGAGCAGGCCCTGGACCTGGCCGCGGCGGCCTTCGACGCGCTGGCGCCGCTGCCCACGCTGCGCCTGCACGGCGACTGCCACCTCGGCAACGTGCTGTGGCGCGACGGCGGCCCGCACGTGGTGGACCTGGACGATGCGATGCAGGGCCCCGCGGTGCAGGACCTGTGGATGCTGGTCTCGGGCGACCACGCCTCGATGGCGCAGCAATTGAATACGCTGCTCGAAGGCTACGAGCAGTTCTGCGAATTCGACGACCGCGAGCGCGCGCTGATCGAGCCCCTGCGCACCTTGCGCATGGTGCGCCACAGCGCCTGGCTGGCCGAGCGCTGGGGCGACCCGACCTTCCCGCTCAACTTCCCCTTCTTCGGCAGCGCGGCCTACTGGTCACAGCAGACCGCGCAACTGCGCGAACAACTCGAGGCTATGCAGTCAACAGCGCATTGACGCGCTTGACATAGGCCGCCGGGTCCTCCAGCTGCCCGCCCTCGGCCAGCAGGGCCTGGTCGAAGATGATCTGCGCCAGGTCGTCGAAGCGTTCGCTGGCGTCCAGCCGCTTGACCAGCGCGTGCTCGGGGTTCACTTCCAGGATCGGCTTGCTCTTGCCCGCGCCGGGCGCGCTCTGCCCGGCCTGCTTGAGCAGCCGCGCCAGGTGCGAGCTCATGTCGCCTTCGTCGACGACGATGCAGGCTGGTGAGTCGACCAGCCGCGTCGTCGCGCGCACGTCCTTGGCGCGTTCCTTCAGGCTCGTCTTCAGGCGTTCCAGCACCGGCTTGAAGGCCTCGGCCGCTTCTTCGGCCTGCTTCTTCTCGGCCTCGTCCTGCAGCTTGCCCAGGTCGACGCCGCCCTTGGCCACGCTCTGCAGCGGCTTGCCGTCGAATTCGTAGAGGTGGCTGAGCATCCACTCGTCGACGCGGTCGGTCAGCAGCAGCACCTCGATGCCCTTCTTGCGGAAGATCTCCAGCTGCGGGCTGTTCTTCGCCGCCGCCAGCGTGTCGGCGGTGATGTAGTAGATGGCCTCCTGGCCCTCCTTCATGCGGCCCACGTAGTCGGCGAAGCTCACGCCGCTGTCGGCCGTGGTGCTGGCAAAGCGCAGCAGCTTGGACAGCCGCTCCTGGTTGGCGTGGTCCTCGCCGATGCCTTCCTTCAGCACCGCGCCGAACTGCTCCCAGAAGGCAGCGTACTTGTCCTTCTGGTTCTCGGCCACGTCCTCGAGCATGCTCAGCACGCGCTTGGTGCTGCCTTCGCGGATGGCCTTGACGTCGCGGCTTTCCTGCAGCAGCTCGCGGCTGACGTTCAGCGGCAGGTCGGCGCTGTCGATCACGCCCTTGACGAAGCGCAGGTACACCGGCATCAGCGCCTCGGCGTCGTCCATGATGAAGACGCGCTTGACGTAGAGCTTCACGCCGCCGCGCTTGTCGCGGTTCCACAGGTCGAAGGGCGCCTTGGCCGGCACGTACAGCAGCTGCGTGTACTCGGTGCGGCCCTCGACGCGGTTGTGCGTGTACGCCAGCGGCGGCTCGCTGTCGTAGCTGATCTGCTTGTAGAACTCCTGGTACTCGGCGTCGGTGATGTCGCTCTTGCTGCGCGTCCAGAGTGCCGCGGCCTTGTTCACCGGCTCCCATTCGTCGGTGGTGACCTGCTCCTTCTTCTCCTCGTCCCACTTCTGCTTCTTCATCAGCACCGGCAGGCTGATGTGGTCGCTGTACTTGCTGATGACGGACTTGAGCTTCCACTGCGAGAGGAATTCCTCCTCGCCTTCGCGCAGATGCAGGATGACGTCGGTGCCGCGCTCGGCGCGGGTGATGGTCTCGACCTCGAAGTCGCCGCTGCCCTCGCTGCTCCAGCGCACGCCCTCTTCCGGCTTCGCACCGGCGCGGCGGCTTTCCACCGTGATGCGGTCGGCGACGATGAAGCCGCTGTAGAAGCCGACGCCGAACTGACCGATGAGGTTGGCGTCCTTCTTCTGCTCGCCTTCGAGCTTGGCCATGAATTCGCGCGTGCCGCTCTTGGCGATGGTGCCCAGGTGGGCCACGGCTTCGTCGGCGCTCATGCCGATGCCGTTGTCGCGGATGGTGATGGTCTTGGCCGTCTCGTCGTACCAGACCTTGACTTCCAGGTTGGGCGCGTCCTCGTACAGCGCGGCGTTGTCCAGGGCCTCGAAGCGCAGCTTGTCGCAGGCGTCGGAGGCGTTGGAGACCAGCTCGCGCAGGAAGATCTCCTTGTTGCTGTACAGCGAGTGGGTCACGAGGTGCAGGATCTGCTTGACCTCGGCCTGGAATGACAGGGTTTGCTTGTCCATGGTCGTTCTTGTGCGGGTGGGTGGGAAGGGCCGGCGTCGAGCGCCAAGCGGGCACCTGGGGGCCGGCGGCCCGATTTTCAAGGGTCGGGCACGCTACTCGGGCTGGATGTGCGCGGCGCGAATGACCCCGCCCCAGCGCTGCACCTCGGCGCCCAGCAGCGCCTGCAGTTCGGCCGGTGTGCTGACCTGCAGGCGCAGGCCGAGCTTGCCCAGCTTGTCCCGGGTCGCAGGGGCGGCGACGGCGGCGCGTGCCGCCTGGCCCAGGGTCTCGATCACCGCCGCCGGCGTGCCCGCCGGCGCCGCCAGAGCGTTCCACGACGCCACGTCGTAGCCGGCGATGCCTGCCTGCTGCACCGTGGGCACGGCGGGCAGCGCCGGGTTGCGCTGCGCCGAGGTCACCGCCAGCGCGCGCACGGTGCCCGCGGCCACCTGCGGCAGCCAGGGGGCGGTGATTTCGAAGGCGAGGTCGATCTCGCCGCCGCGCAGCGCCGCCAGCACCGCCGGCGTGCCCTTGTACGGCACCGGCAGCAGGTCCAGCCCGGCGACGGTCTGGAACAGCCGCGCCGCCAGGTGCTGCGTGCTGCCGACGGCGATGGTGCCCACGCTCAGGCGGCCGGGCTGGCGGCGCGCCGCCGCCACGGCGTCGGCCAGGGTGGCGAACCTTGATTCGGCCGGCGTGAACAGGGCCAGATCGAACCAGCCCAGCGTGGTGATGGGTGCGAAGGCCTTCATCGTGGCGTAGGGCAGCTTGCGGAACAGGCCCACGCTGACGGCGTTGGCGTTGCTCATCAGCAGCAGCGTGTGGCCATCGGGCCGCGCGCTGGCCACGGCCTGGCTGGCGACG
>CAIWPS010000063.1 GCA_903914615.1 uncultured beta proteobacterium
CCGCGGGTCGTCGTCTGCGTGCACGGCCTGTCGCGCCAGGGCCGCGACTTCGACGCCCTGGCCGCCGACCTCGCCGCCGACTGCCGCGTCGTCTGCCCCGACGTCGTCGGCCGCGGCCGTTCCGACTGGCTGACCGACCCCATGGCCTACGGCGTACCCACCTACGTCGCCGACATGGTGACGCTGGTGGCCCGTCTGGGCGTGGCGCAGGTGGACTGGCTGGGCACGTCGATGGGCGGGCTCATCGGCATGGTGCTGGCCGGCCTGCCGGGCACGCCGGTGCGGCGGCTGGTGCTCAACGACGTCGGCCCGGTGGTGCAGCCCGAGGCCATCGCGCGCATCGCCGGCTACCTGGGCCAGCCGGTGCGCTGGGCCACGCTGGACGAGGCGGCCGACGCGCTGTGGGCGATTTCGCAGGGCTTCGGCCCCCACACCCGCGAACAGTGGCTGGCGCTGACGCGACCGCAGCTGGTGGCTGACGGCGCGGGCTACAAGCCGCATTACGACCCGGCCATCGCCGTGCCGGTGCGCGCGATGACGCCGCAGATCGCCGCCGCCGGCGAGGCCCTGCTGTGGCAGAGCTACGACCGCATCGCCGCGCCGACGCTGCTGTTGCGCGGCGCGCAGTCCGACCTGCTGACGGCCACCACCGCGCAGGCGATGGCGCAGCGCGGGCCGCGCGCCCGCGTGCACGAGTTCGCCGGGGTCGGCCATGCGCCGATGCTGGTGCAGCCCGAACAGCGCGCCGTCGTGCGGGACTTCCTGCTCGCGCCATGAAGACCGGCCAGGCGGCCGCCCCCGAGGGCACCGCCGCCCTCGTCCACCTGGCCAGCCAGACCGGTCAGCCCGACAGGGCCGAAGCCGACCCGGCGCAGCGCGCCCGCGCCTTTGCCGAGCCCTTGCTGGCAGGCCAGATGCTGGACACCGGCGAAGACGCGCTGGCCCACGCCGACGGCACGGCAGCCGTGCTGCGCAGCATCGGTGGCGGGCCGGCGCTGTGCGCGGCGGCCTACCTGGTCTATGCCGGCGACTTCCTGCAGCGGCCCGAGGACGTCGTGCTGAAAGCCTTCGGCCCGTCCTACGCCAGCCTGGTGACGCTGACGCGCAAGCTGGTGCAGATCCAGCGCGCTGCGCGTGCCGCACAGAGCGGGCCGGCCGCCGCCCGCGTGGCGCGCGGCGGCGAGAGCCAGCGCGCGCTGCAGACCGAGCGCGTGCGCAAGATGCTGCTGGCCTTCTCGCGCGACCTGCGGGTGGTGCTGCTGCGCCTGGCCTCGCGCCTGCAGACACTGCGCTGGTACGCCCTCAGCAAGCGTGCCTGCCCGCCCGAGCTGGCACTGGAATCGCAGCAGGTGTTCGCGCCGCTGGCCAACCGGCTGGGCATCTGGCAGATCAAGTGGGAGATCGAGGATCTGTCGTTCCGCTTCCTGCAGCCGCAGGACTACCAGGCCATGGCGCGGCTCGTCGACGAGAAGCGCGCCGAACGCGAGCACGGGGTGCAGGCGGCACGCACCCAACTGGCTTCGCTGCTCGCGGCGGCCGGCCTGCGCGCCGACGTGCAGGGCCGGCCCAAGCACCTGTACAGCATCTGGAAGAAGATGCAGGGCAAGGGCCTGGCCTACGGCCGCATCTTCGACACCCGGGCGCTGCGCGTCGTCGTCGATGACGTGGCGGCCTGCTACGCCGCGCTGGCGCGTGTGCACGAGGCCTGGCGGCCGGTGGAAGGCGAGTTCGACGACTACATCGCGCGCCCCAAGCCCAACGGCTACCAGAGCCTGCACACCGTGGTGCTTGGCGATGACGGGCGGCCGCTGGAGGTGCAGATCCGCACGCTGGCCATGCACGAACACGCCGAGCACGGTGTCGCCGCGCACTGGATGTACAAGGAGGCCGGCGCCAAGGGCTACGCCGGCGTCAGCGCCAGCGGCGATTTCGAGGAACGCCTGGCCGAGGCGCGCAAGGCCGTGCTGCGCGAACTGCTGGCCTGGGAGCGCGACTTCGCGACGCAAGGGCAGGGCGGCGGCGAAGGCGCCGGGTCATTCGACGACCGCATCTACGTCTTCACACCGGAAGCCACCATCATCGACCTGCCCCGGGGCGCAACGGCGGTGGACTTCGCCTACAGCCTGCACACCGACCTCGGCCACCGCTGCCGCGGCGCGCGTGTCGATGGCGTGATGGTGCCGCTGAACAAGGCCCTGCAGTCGGGCCAGACGGTGGAGATCGTCGCGGCCAAGGAGGGCGGCCCGTCACTGGACTGGCTGAACCCCGAACTGCACTACCTGGCCAGCCCGCGTTCCAAGGCCAAGGTGCGCGCCTGGTTCAATGCCGAGCAGATGGCGCACACGGTGGCGCGCGGCCGCGAGGCGGTGGAAAAGCTGCTGCAGCGCGAGGGCCGCACGGCGCTGGAGCGTGACGCGCTGGCCGAGCAGCTGGGCTTCAAGAACGCCGATGCGCTGTTCGAGGTGGTGGGCAAGGACGAGTACTCGCTGCGCAACATCGAGAACCTGCTGCGCCCCGCCGAGCCGCCACCGGCCGACGAGGCGATCGCCCTGCACCGCCCGCGAGCCGACAGCGGGGGCAGTCGTGGCGGCGTGCTCGTGGTCGGCATGGATTCCTTGCTGACGACGCTGGCGCGCTGCTGCCGACCGGCGCCGCCCGATGCCATCGCCGGCTTCGTCACGCGCGGCCGCGGCGTGGCCGTGCACCGCCGCGACTGCAGCAACCTGCAGCACATGGCGCAGGCTTCGCCGGGGCGCGTCATCGAGGTGGCCTGGGGCGGCGGCGGGCCCGCCGACCGGCCGGCGGTCTACCCGCTGGACGTGGTGATCGAGGCCGACGACCGGCCGGGCCTGCTGCGCGACATCTCCGAGATCTTCGCCAAGGACCGCATGAACGTCACAGGGGTACACACGCAGAGCGCCAAGGACCGCAGCACGGCCTGGATGACCTTCACGGTCGAGGTCAGCGACGCCGCGCGCCTGGCTCCCGCGCTGGCGCAGATCGCCCGCGTGGCGGGCGTGCGTCACGCGCGCCGCAAGTGATGGCAGGGTGGCCGGGCAGGGGCCGTCGTATATACTGCGAGGCTGACCCAGGCGCGTAGCTCAGCTGGTTAGAGCACCACCTTGACATGGTGGGGGTCGTTGGTTCGAGTCCAATCGCGCCTACCAGTTTCACTGGTAGATCAAGACCATTGCGGCGCCTGCGGGCGCCGCTCTGCCGTCGGCCCTGCCAAGGTGCGGCGGTCGACGGCGCTTCCATTCACCGCCACGCCTGCAGCCCGGTCTTGCCGACGCCGGCCGCGGACAGCAGCATCGCCAGCTGGCTGCCAGCCGCCAGACCAGCCAGGTGCAGCGCCGCTTTGCACCGGGGCTCATCGCAGCGCCAGCCAGATTTCGTTGCGACGCATGAACCACGGCGTCATGGGACTGTTGTAACGCGCCAGAACCGGCGGGCCCTGCGTGACCACGCCGGCGGATGCCAGGGCGGCCTGCAACTTGGCCAGATGTTCATCGTAGTTCGCCTGCGACCAGGTGCCCGTGTAGGGGATGACCGCCCACTGGCCGGCCGGCACCCCGCGCAGTTGCACCCGCGGGTCCAGGGGCTCGGGGGCAGATGCCAGCGTCACGCCCGCGGGCAGCACGAATTGCACGCGCATGCCGGCCGGCACCGCAGCCTGCGTCACGGGTGCTGTCATCGCCATCCTCACGGGGGCGGCCGACTGGGTCACAGGCGCGGACATCGCAAACTTCTTCTCGCCCTTGTTCTTGCCGAAGATGTAGCCGGCCAGGATCGGGAAGGCCTTGCTGCCCGCGTCCTCGGCCGTGGCTTCCAGCACCACCTCGGCCACGACGTAAGGCGCGTACTGGCGCAGCTCCACGGCGTCGAGCCGCCTGATGACTTCGTACTTGGGTTCTTCGATGGCGTGGCCGAACAAGGGCATGGCGCCGAGTATGAGCAGAAGCAGCAGGCGGTGCATGGGCGGGTGCGGGTTGGGGAAGGGTTGAGGAATCAGGCGTCGTGGTCGATGCCGGGACCCTGGCTTCCGGGTGCGGCTCGGACCGGACGCCCTGAGCGTGCGGTGCCCGAGGCACTGCCCTGCCGCGCCATCGGCGACGGTACGGCATCGCCGGGACTCGCCGGTGAAGGCAGCATCAGGCCTTCGTGCAGGGCCACGTGCTCGAGCGCAGCCTCGAACTGCGCCCGCGTGGCGGTGGCCACGCGGCGCAAGTAGGCGTGCAGTTCGGCGTCGGCCGCGTTGCGGTGTTCGCACTCGGCGCTGTAGGACTCGAAGTGCGAGAGCTGCATCAGCAGTTCGGCGACATGCCGCGGGCACTCGCAGGCCATCGTCGGTGACTGGTTCGCGAAGTCCGCCAGCGCTGCGTCGTCCCAGCGGCGCGGCGCCACGGCTTCGGACCCGGGCGCGGCCCGGGCGACTGCGGCTTGCGACGCCGTGGCCGCCTTCGCAGACAGGCTGTTCAGCCATTGCGCCACCACCGCGTCAGGCTGCGGCTCGCGCAGCAGGCTCGTGCCTGCCGTGGCCAGAGCCTCGCACACGGGGTCGGCAGCAAAGCTGTACAGGACCGCTTTGGGCACCGCCGCAAGCGACGGGGCCGCCGCGTCGACCTCGGCCAGCCAGCCTGCATGCAGTTGCGGTTCATGGAAGAGCAAGGCATCAAGCTGCGCGCCCTGCAAGGCGGCTGCGGCCTGTGCCGCGCTGTCGAACGGCCCCAGCAGCGCCAGGGGCCGGGCGAGTCGGCGCCGCAACGCGGGGCGCCGCAAGCGGGTTCCCAGCGCCGCGCCCACCACGGCCAGCCGCAACGGCCGCAGGGGCGGCGCTTCGGCCGCGGCCGGGCGCTCGGTGCCCTGGGTGGCCGCCAAGGCCTGCACATGGGTGGAGGCCACGCGCTGCAGTTGCTGCATGTCCAGCGCTGCCAGGCTGCCGATGGCGTGCCCCAGGTCGGTCAGCTGCTTGATCAACGCAAGCCGGCGCACGTCGTCCGCCGAGTACAGGCGCTGACCGCTTGGCGTCAGCACCGCTTGGGTCAGCCCGTAG
>CAIWPS010000064.1 GCA_903914615.1 uncultured beta proteobacterium
AGCCGCTCCAGCAGCACCGGGCTGAGCATGGCGTAGCGATCCTTGCGGCCCTTGCCCTGCTCCACGCGCAGGGTCATGCGCTCGCCGTCGATGTCGCCGACCTTGAGCGAGACCACCTCGCTGACGCGAAGGCCCGCGCCGTAGGCCACCGACATGGCGGCCTGGTGCTTGAGGTTGGGGGCGGCGGCGATCAGGCGGCCGACTTCCTCGGGGCTCAGGATCACCGGCAGCTTGCGCGGCACGGCCACGTGCGTCATCTTGAGCATGAGTTCAGGCCGGCACAGCGTGATGTCGAAGAAGAACTTCAGGCCGGTGAGCGTGGCGTTGATGGTGACCGGGCCGGTGCCGGTGTCCACCAGGTGCAACTGGAAGCGGCGCAGCTCCTCGGCGGTGGCGGTGTGCGGCGAGCGGCCGAGGAAGGTGGAGAGCTTGCGCACGGCGCGGATGTAGCCCTCCTGCGTGTGCTCAGCGAACTGGCGCATGCGCATGTCGTCGAGCATGCGTTGGCGCAGCGGCGAGACGGCCGCGGATGGGGTCGGGATGGAGACGTCCATGATCCTGCTCCTGTCGGTGACCGAGGCGGATTGCCTCGATCGCCAACATCGCAGAGTCACGGGCGCAACGAACCGCCACCAACGTGGCCGGAGCGGCTACCGCGCGAATACGAAGGGACTTCCCGCAAACCTGCGACGGCGTCGGAGCGCCAAGATTGGTGGTGTCGAATCATCAATCGGAGCTGGAAAGGGGAAGCCCATGGAACAGATTACACGAGGTCAGATCGTCCGAGTAGGGGTCGATCTTGCCAAGCACGTTATCCAGGTACATGCGGTGGATAGCGCCGGTCGCGTGGTGTTGGCGAAAGCTTTGGCGCGGGATCGGTTCATGGCCTGGTGCGCGCAGCTGCCGCCAGGCTGTGTGGTGGCCATGGAGTCCTGTGGAGGCGCACACCACTGGGCTCGTAGGCTGGCGACCCTGGGGCTGCAGCCGCGCCTGATTGCTGGTCACTTCGTCACGCCATACCGTATGCAGGGCCGGCAGGGCAAGAACGACGCCAACGATGCAGCGGCGGTGTGTGAAGCGGCATCGCGTCCGAGCATGCGATTCGTGCCGGTGAAGTCGGCCGTGCAGCAAGGTCAGCTTGCGGTGCACCGGCTGCGAGAGGGCTACAAGGAGGAACGCACGGCGTGCATCAACCGCATTCGGGGTCTGCTGACCGAGTTCGGCGTGGCGATCGCGCAAAGCCCCGAGGCACTGCGCCGGGCGCTGCCTGAAGTATTGGAGGACGCCAGCAATGAATTGCCTTCGCTGGCGCGCATGGCGCTGCAGCGGGCGCAACTGCAGTGGGTCGAGCTCGACTGCCACCTTGCCTGGTGTGACGAGCGCATCCTGGCGCATGTTCGCAGCGACGAGCAGGCCAAGGCGGCGACACAACTGTGCGGCATCGGTCCGGTCACAGCGTCGGCGCTGGTGGCCACCGTGGGCGACTTCAAGCAGTTCAAGACTGGCGCACAGTTCGGCGCCTGGCTGGGCGTGGTGCCCAGCCAAAACTCCAGTGGCGGCAAGACCAGCCTGGGCGGGATCACAAAGCGAGGCGACGAGTACCTTCGTACGCTGCTCATCCAGGGCGCGAAATCCGCGGTGATGACGGCGCACAAGCGCCGAGATCGGATCTCGCAGTGGTTGGTGCAACTTGTAGCGCGAGTCGGCTGGCAGAAGGCCGTGGTAGCACTGGCGAACAAGAACGCCCGCATCCTGTGGGCGGTGCTGGCCAAGGGCCGACGCTTCGATGCCAATCACATCCCGGTCAAGCCCGAGGGGCCTGCCATGGTCGTGCCGACCATGGCAGGGTAGTCAAACACCAAAGCCAGAATCTTCCCGAAGACGTGCTCTCGAAGATGCATCACACAGGTCAGACCGGCAGCAGGTGAACTCGGTAAACCGCATGTTGA
>CAIWPS010000065.1 GCA_903914615.1 uncultured beta proteobacterium
CGCAGCGCAGCGGCAGCCCCGGCCGCCAGCGCGCCAGCCCTGGCGCCCGCGAAAGGCGCCGCGCCACGCCCGACCAGCGCCGCGCCGCGCGACGACCGCAAGCAGGCCGCGCAGGCGCGCTCGCAACTGGCCAACCGCACGCGGCCGCTTCGCCAGGAGGTTCAGCAGATCGACGCCCGCATCGCCAAGCTGGGCGCCGAGAAGACCGAGCTGGAAGCCTTGCTGGCCCGCGGCAAGCGCCCGCCGGGCGAGATCGCCGACACCGGGCGGCGGCTGAACCACATCGCCGCCGAGGTGGCGATGCTCGAAGAGCGCTGGCTCGCTTTGCAGACCGAGCTCGAGGCGATGCAGGCCGAAGGCTGAGGCGATGGGCGCAGCGCCGCGCCCCTGCGAAGCGCAGCGCTGCGTGGCGCTGCTGCGCGGCATCAACGTCGGCCGCGGCAAGCGGCTGCCGATGGCCGGGCTCGCGGCGCTGCTGGAAGCCCTGGGTTGCAGCGGCGTGCGCACGCTGCTCAACAGCGGCAATGCGGTGTTCGACAGCGCCACGGCGCCGGCTGCCCTGGCCACGCAACTGCAGGCCGCCATCCGCGAGCAGCTGGCATTGGACGTGCCGGTGCAGGTGCGCAGCGCCGCCGAGTTCCGGGCCATCGTCACCGACAACCCGCTGGCCGGTGCGGCCGACGATCCTTCGCGGCTGCTCGTCGCGTTTCCGGCGCCAAGCGCGTCGCTGGCCGAGATCTCGCGGTGGCCCGCCGCCCCCGGCGACGGTGGCGAGCTGCGCATCGGCGCCCATGCCGCCTACCTGTGGTGCCCGCAAGGCGTGCTGGAAAGCCCGCTCGCTGCTGCGCTGCTGGGCAAGGCCGGGGCGCAATTCACGACCCGGAACTGGGCCACGGTGCAGAGGATCGCAGCCGCCTTGTGAGTCCTGGCGGCCTGCCGTCAGCAGGGTCATTGAATTGCACGCAATTCAATTGCCCGCTACATTCTCGCCATGCCGCGCCGCTCCCTGCCCGACCCCAGTGCCTGGCTGGCCCTGGACCACCAGCTGTGCTTCGCGCTGTATTCGGCCTCGCTGGCCATGACCAAGCTCTACAAGCCGCTGCTGGCGCCGCTGGGCCTGAGCTATCCGCAGTACCTGGTGCTGCTGGTGCTGTGGGAAGGCGACGGCATCGCCGTCAGCCAGCTCGGCGAGCGGCTGGCGCTGGACTCGGGCACGCTCACACCGCTGCTCAAGCGCATGGAAGCGCAGGGTCTGGTGCAGCGGCTGCGCGACGCCGCCGACGAGCGCCGCGTGCTGCTGCGCCTGACCGCCGCCGGCCGCGCGCTGAAGGCCCGCGCCGCCGCCGTGCCGCCCGCCATCGCGAAGGCCAGCGGCTGCGAACTCGGCGAACTCGCCGCCCTCACCGCCCGCCTGCAGGGCCTGCGCCGGCAGATCACCGCTTCCACCCCCCGCGCGGCCTAGCGCCGCGCTCTACACGCTGAAAGGCAGACCGCACCATGGCCATCGACAAAGCCCTCTACACCGCCCACGCCACCTCCACCGGCGGCCGCACCGGCACCACCAAGTCGTCCGACGACCGCATCTCGCTGCAGCTGTCCACGCCCAGGGAACTCGGCGGCGACAGCGGCCCCGGCACCAATCCCGAGCAGCTCTTCGCTGCCGGCTACTCGGCCTGCTTCATCGGCGCGATGAAAGCCGTGGCGGGCAGCCAGAAGATCAAGCTGCCGGCCGACGTGTCGATCAACGCCGAGGTCTCGATCGGCCCGATGACCGGCAAGCCCGGCGCTTTCGGCATCGCCGTCGCCATGGCCGTGCACGTGCCGGGCATGGACAAGGCCGACGCCGAGAAACTCGTCGCCACCGCGCACCAGGTCTGCCCCTACAGCAACGCCACGCGCGGCAACATCGAGGTCGCGCTGACGGTCATCTAGACCGCGGCGAGGGCGCGCAGCAGCAGTTCCACGCGCGCCTGCACGGCGCTCAGCGTGCCGGCGCCGGGCAGGGCCTCGTCACCGGTGTCCAGCAGCGGCCCGCCGGCACAGCGGCTGGCGCGCAGCACCGGCACACCGGCGGCCTGCGCGCGCAGCGCCGCCGCCTCCAGGCCGGCCGACAGGCTGCCATTGCCGGTGCCCGCCAGCACCAGGCCGTCCAGGCCCTGCGCCTGCAAGGCATCGACGATGCGGCCGTCGGCCCCGGCATGGTTCATCACGATCTCCACCCGCGGCCACGCCGCAGGCTCGGGGGCGATGAAGTCCAGGCCGAGCGCGTGGCCCTCCGGCCAGGGCCTGAAGCGGCGCAGCGTGCCGGCCTCGATGCGCGCCAGCGGCCCGGCGTCGCCCGCGCTGAAGGCATCCAGCCGGTGGGTGTGAACCTTGCGAAGTTCCCGCCCGTCGAAGACCTGCCCTGCGATGACCGCGACGACGCCGTGCGCGCCCTCGCTGCGCGCCACCGTCACGGCGTCGAGCAGGTTCTGCGGCCCGTCGGCCTGCAGCGAAGTGGCCGGGCGCATCGCCGCCGTCAGCACCACCGGCCTGGCCGGCGCCAGCACGCGCTGCAGGAAGTAGGCGGTCTCCTCCAGCGTGTCGGTGCCGTGGGTGATGACGATGCCTGCGACCTCGGGCCGCGACAGGTGTGCCGACACGCGCCGTGCCAGCTGGCGCCACACCGCGCAGGACATGTCCTTGCTGTCGACCTGCGCCACCTGCTCGGCCTCCAGCGGCAGGCCCTGCAGCCCAGGCACGGCGGCGATGAGCGCCTCGATGCCGATCTGCGCGGCGCGGTAGCCGACCGCGTCGCCCGGGCTGGCGGCACTGCCGGCGATGGTGCCGCCGGTGCCCAGGATGACGATGCGGCCGGGGTCGCTTTGCATTTGTCGGCTTTCTGGATAAAAATACAGTCACTGGATGAATGGCCAGTGCCCTGATCGCCCACCGATGGAAGAAAGCCCCAAGCTCACCGCCCGCCAGCAGCAGGTTCTCGAACTGGTGCAAAGCGCCATCGAACGCAGCGGCGCCCCGCCCACGCGGGCCGAGATCGCCGCCGAACTGGGCTTCAAGTCGGCCAACGCCGCCGAAGAGCACCTGCAGGCGCTGGCGCGCAAGGGCGTCATCGAACTGGTGGGCGGCACCTCGCGCGGCATCCGCTTGAAGTCTGACACATTGAAGGCGCTGGCCGAGGCCCGCCTGGCGCCCTTCGGCCAGCAGTACATGCTGCCGCTGCCGCACCTGGCGCAGCTCACCTTGCCGCTGGTGGGCCGCGTCGCCGCCGGCAGCCCCATCCTGGCGCAGGAACACATCGACCAGAGCTACCTCATGGAAGCCTCGATGTTCGCGCGCCGCCCCGACTACCTGCTGAAGGTGCGCGGCATGAGCATGCGCGACGCCGGCATCCTCGACGGCGACCTGCTCGCCGTGCAGAAGGCCAAGGACGCCAAGAACGGCCAGATCGTGGTCGCGCGGCTGGGCGACGACGTCACCGTCAAGCGCCTGCGCCGCACCGCCAAGGGCATCGAGCTGATCGCCGAGAACCCCGACTTCAAGACCATCCTGGTGCCGCCCGACGCGCAGGACTTCGAGCTCGAAGGCATCGCCGTCGGCCTCATCCGCAACACCATGCTGATGTAGCCATGGCCGCCGTCCTCAGCAACCCGTCTTCCCTGTCGAGCCGCGGCCGGCCGCCCAAGGCGCTGGCGCCGCGCAAGGCACGCAGCGCCGCCGAATGCGAGCAGCTCGAACAGCTGCCCAACATCGGCCCCAGCATCGCCGGCGACCTGCGGCTGCTGGGCATCCAGCACCCGCGCGAACTCGCCACTGCCGACGCGCTGCAGCTCTACCAGCGCCTGTGCGCCGCCACCGGCAAGCGCCAGGACCCCTGCGTGCTGGACACCTTTCTCGCCGCCACCGACTTCATGCGCGGCGCCGAGCCGCGCCCCTGGTGGGCCTACACGGCCCAGCGCAAGCTCAGCTTCCCGGCGGTCTGAGCCGCTGCCGCGGCAGCGGCGCGCGCGGGGCTGCTGGCTACACTGGCGCAGTGTCCCGGCCCCCCTGCCCCCCTTGCGCCTGCTGCTGATCGAGGACGACGCCCTCATCGCCCGCGAGCTCGGGCTGCGGTGGCAGGCGCGCGGCTGGGCCGTCAGTGCCTGCACGCGGCTGGCCGAGGCCGACGCCGCGGTGCAGGCCGCCACCAGCGAAGGCCCTTACGCGCTCGTCGTGCTCGACCTCGGCCTGCCCGACGGCGACGGCCTGGACTGGCTGGCCCGCCTGCGCCAGCGCGACCGCCTCACGCCCGTGCTCGTGCTGACCGCGCGCGACGGCGTCAGCGACCGCGTGCTGGGCCTGCGCTCGGGCGCCGACGACTACCTCGTCAAGCCCTTCGCGGTCGAGGAGCTCGACGCCCGCGTCGAGGCGCTGACGCGCCGCGGCGAGGCGCGCCGCGGCGCCCTGCTGCACTTCGGCCGCATCACCTGGATGGGCGAGCAGGGCCAGGTCTACGTCGGCGGCCAGGCGCTCGAGCTGTCGCCGCGCGAGTTCGAGGTGCTGGGCCTGCTGCTGCAGCGCGCACCGCACCTGGTGCCCAAGCGCGCCCTCATCGACGCGCTGGCGCAGCGCAACCTCGAGGTCGGCGACAGCGCCGCCGAGCTCTACGTCTCGCGGCTGCGGCGCAAGCTGGCAGCCTCGGGCACCGTCATCCGCACGATGCGCGGCTTCGGCTACATGCTGAACCTGGAACCCGAGGGCGGCGCCGCGTCCGAGGACGCCGATGACTGAAGCGCAGCGCGTCCACTGGCTGGGCCGCGAGCTGCAGCTGCGGCTGATGCTGCCGCTGCTGGCCATCGTCATCGCCACCGCGGCGCTGGGCGCCTACACCGCGAACCGCCTGACCCACCAGGTCTTCGACCGCTGGCTGCTCGACGCCGCCTACTCGCTGGCGCAGCTGGTGCGCTTCGACCATGGCCAGGCGCAGATCGACCTGCCGCCGGCGGCCGCCACCGTGCTGGCCTACGACGACACCGACCAGACCTACTACAGCGTCGTCCAGGGCCCGCGGCTGCTGGTGGGCCAGGCCGGCCTGCCGGTCCAGGGCCGCGACGAGACGCACTACCCGCGCGGCCGCGCCTTCGACGCCCGCATCGGCGGCCAGGCGGTGCGCGTGGTCACGGTCGACGTCGACGACGGCACCGGGCACATGGCCACGGTGTCGATGGCCGAGACCACGCTCAAGCGCGAACGTGCCGAACAGGACCTGCGCGGCATCCTGTGGCCCGTGGCGGCGCTGGTGCTGACGGCCTTCGCGGCGATCCTGTGGGTGGTGCGGCGCACGCTGCAGCCGCTGGCGGCCA
The DNA here is from genome assembly GCA_903914615.1 of uncultured beta proteobacterium. GTDB lineage: Bacteria > Pseudomonadota > Gammaproteobacteria > Burkholderiales > Burkholderiaceae_C > Rubrivivax. The sequence continues at coordinate 5,340 of CAIWPS010000065.1, forward strand.
TCGCCACGCGCTGGAACCAGCGCACCCAGGCCTCGCTGCAACCGCTGGCCGCCGACGACCTGCCGCGCGAGCTGCTGCCCTTCGCGCAGGCGCTGAACGCGCTGCTGGCGCGCATCCGCGCGATGCTCGAACGCGAGCGCGCCTTCGCCGCCAACGCCGCGCACCAGCTGCGCACGCCGCTGGCCGGCCTGCAGCTCGGGCTGGCGCGCGCCGCCGAGGCGCCCGACCTGGCCAGCGCGCGCCAGGTGCTGCGCGAGCTCAGCGACGCCACCCAGCGCCACGCGCGACTGGTCCAGCAGATGCTGGTGCTCAGCCGCCTGGACCCCGAGATGCGCGGCGACCGCGACTTCCAGCCCACCGACCTCGTCGCCCTGGCGCAGGGCGTGGGCGCGGCCTACGCCGACGCCGCCATCGCCAAGGGCATCCGCCTCGAACTGGTGGCGCCGCCGCAGCCCGTGCAGGCCACGGTGCAGCCCGAGCTGCTGGCCGAGGCGCTGGGCAATCTGCTCGACAACGCCCTGCGCTACACGCCGGCCGGCGGCCGCGTGCGGGTGGAATTCGAGCTGCAGCCGCCGGCCATCAGCGTCGCCGACTCCGGCATCGGCACGCCGCCCGCGGAACGCGCGGCCATCTTCGAGCGCTTCGTGCGCGGCAAGGGCGCGCCGGGCGAGGGCAGCGGCCTGGGCCTGGCCATCGTGCGCGACATCGCCACGCTGCACGGGGCCACAGTGACGCGCGACGACGGCGCGCTGGGCGGCAGCCGCTACACGCTGCGCTTCGGCGCGGCACCGGCCAGCGCGGCCTGAGAGCCCCTGGCCCACCCCCGGTGCCGGGCGGCAGGGGCCCGGCCGCGCATTGATAGGTCGTTGACAGCTTCAGCCCGCACACTCCGGACGTTAAAGCGACGCCTGCGCCGCCGGCCTGCTGCCAGCGTTCCGGCGCCCCTGTGCCGCGCGGCCGGGCCGCGCGCCCCTCGTCGTGCCTTCCCTGCGAAAGCCTGCCCATGTTCCCCAAGCTCCTCCCCCAGCGGCCGGCCGGCCGGGCCGCCGCGCTGGCACTCTCGTTGCTGGGCCTCGCCGCCGTGGCCTGGCTGGCCTGGCATCCCGGCACTCCCGCCGCCGCGGCGGCAGCGCCGGCACCGGTCGCACCCGGCAGCTTTCGCCCCAGCGACGCGCAATTTGCTTCGCTGACCATCGCCCCGGTGCGCAGCGAGACCTTCGACGCCGTCGTCACCACCGACGGCAGCGTGGCCGTCAACGACAACGCCACCGTCGGCGTGTTCTCGCAGTTCTCGGGCCGCATCACGGCACTGCACGTGCAGCCCGGCGACGCGGTGCGCCGCGGCGCGCCGCTGGCGACGCTGCTGGCCACCGAGCCGGCCCAGGCCGGCAGCGACATCGCCGCGGCAACGTCGGCCACGGCCACCGCACGCAAGCAGCTGGAACTGGCCCAGGCCACCGAGCAGCGCCAGCACGAGCTCTTTCTCGCCGAAGCCGGCGCCGAGAAGGACTGGCGCCAGAGCCAGAGCGACCTCGTCGCCGCGCAAGGCACCCTGCACGCCGCCGAGGTGGCGCTGGCCGCCGCGCGCGCCAAGGCGGCGGTGCTGGGCACCGTCCCTGGCGACCGCAGCGAAGGCTCGGGCCAGGCCGTCATCGCCTCGCCGATCGACGGCGTGGTGGTGCAGCGCCAGGCCGCGCCGGGGCAGTACGTCAACAGCCTGGCCACGGGCGCCAGCACGCCGCTGTTCACGGTCAGCGACCTGCGCCGGCTGTGGGTGCTGGGCAACGTCGCCGAGGCCGACGTCGCGCGCATCCATGTCGGCCAGCCGGTGGAGATCAACGCCCTGGCCCTGGGCACGCGCACGCTGCGCGCCAGCGTGGCCTGGATCGCCAGCACGCTCGACCCCGCCACCCACCGCGTCGCCATCCGCGCCGAGCTGAGCGGCGCCGACGCCGTGCTCAAGCCGCTGATGAGCGTGACCCTGCGCGTGCTCGAAGCCCACCCCGCCATGGCGCTGGCCGTGCCGCGCAGCGCGCTGGTCTACGACGGCGCCGAAGTGCACTGCTACGTCGCCCAGCCCGACCACACGCTGGTGCTGCGCAAGCTGCAGCTGGGCCGCGTGCAGGACGGCCGTGCCGAGGTCAAGGCGGGCCTGGCCGCCGGCGAGCAGGTGGTGACCCGCGGCACGCTGTTCATCGACCGCGCGGCGCAGGACGACAACGCTTGAACCGCATCATCGATTTCGCGCTGCGGCAGCGCGCGCTCGTCGTCGTCCTCATGCTGGCCGTCTTCGGCGGCGGCGCGGTCGCGTTCTGGAAGCTCAACATCGAGGCCTACCCCGACCCGGTGCCGCCGCTGGTGGACATCATCACGCAGAGCTCGGGCCAGTCGGCCGAGGAGGTCGAGCGCTACATCACCGTGCCCATCGAAGTGCAAATGGCCGGGCTGCCGCACGTCGCCAGCATCCGCACGATCTCGCTCTTCGGCCTGTCGGACGTGAAGGTGCAGTTCACCTACGAGGCCGGCTACGAGCAGGCCGAGCAGTACGTCATCAACCGCCTGTCGCAGCTGCCGGCGCTGCCCAACGGCGCACAGCCGCAGATCTCGCCCACCAGCCCCATCGGCGAGATCTACCGCTACCGCCTCGTCGGCCCGCCGGGCTTCTCGGTCACCGACCTGAAGACGCTGCAGGACTGGCTGCTGCAGCGCCGCTTCAAGGCCATCCCTGGCGTCATCGACGTCACCGGCTGGGGCGGCAAGACCAAGACCTACGACGTCACCGTCGACCAGAAGGCGCTGCTGGCGCAGGGCGTGACGCTGGCGCAGGTGCTGCAGGCGCTGTCCAACAGCAACGCCAACGTCGGCGGCCAGACCGTCAACATCGGCCCGCAGGCCGTGGTGGTTCGCGGCCTGGGGCTGGTGCGCTCGGTGGACGAGGTGCTGGCGACGATGGTGGCGGCCAACCACGGCGTGCCGGTGCGCCTGCGCGACGTCGCCCGCGTCAGCGTGGGCAACCAGCCGCGGCTGGGCATCGCCGGGCTGGATGCCGACGACGACATCGTGCAGGGCATCGTGCTGATGCGCCGCGGCGCCGAGAGCAAGCCGACGATCGAACGCGTGAAGGCCGAGATCGATCGCATCAACAAGAGCGGCCTGCTGCCGCCCGGCGTGCGGCTGGAGAAGATCTACGACCGCAGCGACCTCATCAACCTGACCACGCACACGGTGCTGCACAACATGGTGGTCGGCATCGCGCTGATCTTCCTGCTGCAGTGGGCCTTCCTGGGCAACCTGCGCAGTGCCGTCATCGTGGCCGCGACCATCCCCTTCGCGCTGGCCTTCGCCATCGGGCTGATGGTGCTGCGCGGCGAATCGGCCAACCTGCTGTCGGTGGGCGCGATCGACTTCGGGCTCATCGTCGACGCCTCGGTGATCATGGTC